>JAISDQ010000136.1 GCA_031264605.1 Synergistaceae bacterium
GTCTCGATGGCGTCGATGACCGAGTTGCAGGTATACTGCGGATCGGGTTCTCCGCCCAGGGCACACGCGTGAAGACACGTTTCCCAGTCTTCTCCCGCGAATGTGATTACGCGGTCCTGTTCGCCGGGCAGCCTGGTCGACGGAGCTATGCCGAAGGCCACGGCGGACGTGCTCTCATCCACAAGCCTCGTCACCTTGAACTGCTTGTCTCCAAGATTGGGAGCGACTATCTCGAAGCGCTCGCGTTTCTTCATGCCTTTTTCGGCAAGCGTCTTTGTGGAGTCAGGGACGAGTTCGGAAATCACGCTTTCGAGCATCGGCCACAGCCGCAGATACGCTATTATTTTGCTCATGAACGCCCTCCCGGCGGAGGCTATGGCCGTCACGGTCTCTTCGGAGCGGTAATTTTGCGTGGGGAGATATTTCCAAAGCGCGTCTCCGAACAAATGCTCGCTCCCGCTCGACCAGTCGCTGAAACCCAGCAGCATCGCCTTCGCTACCGGAAGCATAAATTCACTCCATCTCGCGGGATTCGCGAGCGAGATTTCCCGCACCAGCGAGGCGTTCCGCATGGTAAAAGGCAGCGCCCCGTTTTCGATGGACAGCGCCGGAGCGGGCCAGGGTTTCCCCTCTTCCAGCGCCGAGGCGAAGATATTCCGTTCGGCTTCCGCCGCGGCAAAACACGGGCGCACGCGCCACTTTCCTCTTTTTGGCGTGTACGCGTACCACAGGGTATCGCGCTTGCTTTCGGCTATCATATTCAGGTCGGCGTCGCTGCGGGCGGACTTGGGAATATGTATCAGGTCTCCCAGAAGCTGAACGCCTCTCCAGGCCAGCGAATTGATGAGCAGCGCCTCCGCGCCGCCGGCGATGAGAGACGCTACGCCGTCCATTATGACGCCCATCCGGTATTCTTTTGTCGTCCGCCCGACTTTTATCTTGAGAGTTCTGGACGGATCCTCGATCCACGAGAGCGGGACATATTTTTTCTTCTCATTGCCGAGATTGTATATTCCGAGCCTCGGTATTCCCTCGCCTCGCGCCAGAAGCAATGAAAGATCGTCGTCAACCTCATATTCAGCAAGAACCGCAAACTCGCCAGAAGCCAAACAGCTCACCTCACGAAATATACGCCAAAGATTTCCGCTTACCACCGGTTAAATTATATACTCAACTTTCGCGTATGGACGAAAATCGCGGAAGTCTCGAAAATTATCCGCAAGGAAGCGTTACGTAACGCGATCCTGGGTTTATCTTATCCCCATCACCAGCTTGGCGATCCGAAAGTACAGCATCAAACCGCCCGCGTCCACCACCGTAGTGATTATCGGCGCGGCCATGAGGGCGGGATCCAGTTTCAGGGCCTTCGCCAAAAGAGGCAGCATGCTGCCCGCGATTTTGGCGAGCATGACCGTGGCGAAAAGGCTGGCGCCGATTGCCGCGCTGATCCGTATGTCGACCCCGGACGCCCATTTGAAGACGATGTTTGTCGCGCAGAGCGCCGCCCCGACAAGCGCTCCCACTCTGACTTCCTTCCAGAAAATTCGCAGAGCGTCTGATATGCCCAGTTCGCCCAGGGCCAGGCTTCGTATGATGATGGTCGACGACTGGCATCCGGCGTTGCCCCCGGTGTCCATCAGCATAGGCACGGCGGCGATAAGGACGGGAAACAGCGCCAGCATCTCCTCGTACCTCGTGATGATGCTTCCCGTGAAAAACGCCGATACCATGAGCACCATGAGCCAGAAAATTCTTTTTTTGGCCAGTTCGAATACCCCCGAGGCCAGATACGCGTCGTCCGAGGGATCCACGGCGGCCATTTTATAGAAGTCCTCAGTGTTTTCCTCCTCCAGCACTTCCATGACGTCGTCGACCGTAATTATCCCCACCAGGTGACGCCCCGTGTCGACTACCGGAAGCGCGATCAGGTCGTATTTCTGAAAAAGTTCCGCGACGGCCTCGCGGTCGTCGCCCGTGGCGGCGTACATGGGATTCCTGTTCATGATGTCGCCGACCCTGTCGCCACTTTTCGCCAGCAAGAGGGTGCGGACGGTAATCACTCCGTCCAGAACGCGCTTGCCGTCCACCACGTAACAGGTGTATATGGTCTCCTTGTCCATGCCCACCGCCCTGATGCGGGCGAACGCCGACTCGACGGTCATGTCCTCTTTGAGGTCGACGTACTCGGTGGTCATGATGCTGCCGGCGGAGTCCTCCTGATACTGGAGAAGCTGGTTTATCTGCTTCCGCGTGTCCTCGCTCGCGTTTTTCAGCACGCGTTTCACGACGTTCGCGGGCATTTCCTCGATAAAATCCACAGCGTCGTCGAGAAAGAGGTCATTCACTATGTGGGACAGTTCCGGGTCGGTCAAAAGAGAGATGAGGTTTTCCTGAGTCTCCGACGGCATGTATGAAAATACGTCCGCCGCTACGTCATTCGGCAGGGAGCGGAACATGGTCGCCCGTTCCTGCTCGGTCAGATTTTCGAACTCAGCCGCGATATCCGTAGGGTTCAGCCCCGCGGCGAGTTCTTTCAGTTCATGGCTCTTTTTGGCCTCAAAAAGTTCGGATATGCCGACGGTCTGCTTCATTGTCGCGTGCCTCCGCATCATGCGGAACGCGCGCGCCAATACGCATCCTTTTCGGATTATTTTTTCAAGCGCATGCCGCCGCGCGTTACCGCGAAATAGTTTATCGGTTCATATAAAGGAGGATTTAAACTAGGTCCGGCGTCCATGCGCTCTCACTTCCCTCGGGCCGTAATTTTCGTTTTCCGCGGCCGCGTTTCATTATAACCGATCACGGGAAAATAAATACGCGGTTTGCGTATTTTCCGGCTGAAACGCTGAGTCGCTAATCGCGGGCTCATAATACTCCGTGCGGAATGATCTGTCGTTTAACCGAAAGAACGCGAGAAAAGCTTACAGCGCAAAGCCTGTTTCCACCTCAAAATACCCTCTGATATTCTGATATAATCTTCTGGGAGGCTGAAACTGAAACCTTATTCGATTCGAGCCCCTGAAAAGCTTTTTTCATTACGCAAAAAGAAGGTAGATTTCGCGTTATGTGGGGAAACGTATGAAGAACATCCGGTTAAATATACCGCTTCCCTATATGCCGGGCACTGCTGAATTATTTGGGAATTACGGAGTATCTTTATTCTCGTAAAATCCGGAAGAACTTAGAGAAGATATAGCAAGCGCTTAAAATTATATCGAAGACGTCATAATATAGAAGAAAGGGGGCTATGTTTAGATGGAGGAAAACGTGGGAAAACGCGAAGAAGACGGGATTTCCGACGAGGAACGCGCGAATCTGGAGCGATTCGTGGACGCTCTCGACGGTTTGAAGAAGGAAGCGGACGCGTTCGACGTCTCTTCGATCCGAGATGAAAAACATCTGCGAACCATCATGATGGAAAGGGTTCTCGAAACGGCAGTGCGTTTTTACGCCGTGACTCCGGAAGGAGGGAAAAGCGTACCGCTGTCTCGTTTGCCGAAAGAAGAACAGGAAAGCCACCTCGATAAAATCATGCCGAAAATACTGGACAGTTTCGACGGCCCGGGGCCGCTTCTACGGCGCAGCATTGCGAGGATCATTCTCGACTACCGCATGTCGCTCCGCCTGAAAGAGAAGTTGACGAACCTGCGGCCCAAGTCGCCGAAGTACGACAAAGCCATGAAAAGCGCCGCCCACCTCGAAAGCATGATCTCTTTGGGGGTGACGTTCCTGTATGCGTGGCCGTTGCTCGAGGACGACTCTCGAAAAAAAGAATTCATGGCGACGCGAAAACGATTGTTGGAACAGGTTTTAGAGGATCCCGAAGCGTATGATTTGGAGGAGGCGTGAGCGATGACCGATCTGGAGAATGAGTCGAGGACAAAAAGGAGAGGCATGTTGATGCCCTCTAAAATCTTGGACTACCTCAACCATGACGACGTGGAAAAAAAGATCGGGGCCCTTTTGGGGCAAGACGCCGAAAAAAGAGCGCGTCGCCGGGAAGAGTTCGAAGAGGTGGCTAATTCGTCCTTGCCCAATGAAGAGAAAGAGCGCCGCATGCAGGAGATAGTGAACGAGAGCCTGGTAGGGCCGGCCGCTATCGAAAAAGAGCAGCGTATGGCAGCCCTCAAACTGCGCGAAGACTACGAGGAGTTCAAGAGATACGAAAAAAAGGCTTTCAGCGCTCTTTTGCAATGCGATATACCGAAATATGAACGGTGCGTCATGAAGGCGGCGGACTTGGCCGACTTCGTGGACA
>JAISDQ010000125.1 GCA_031264605.1 Synergistaceae bacterium
ATGGCTTCAGAGATGAAGAATATTTGAAACTGAAAATCCTTGCGCTGCATGAATCCAAGAGAGTTTATGCTGCTTGAACTCAGACATACCAACGATGAACGCAAAAATTTGATGAGCCATAAAGCGTTGCGATAACCATCTTTATGTATTTGTATAAGTATTTTTACGTAGCGGATAAGGTTCGTTATACCAATGGTTCGTAGGTAAATGTCGTTGCCTTGGCGTCTCCGCGTGGTTTTGGTTCGTGTGATTTCCTTGACAGATTCCATCCTGTGGTTCGAAAATATCATCATCATTTTATCTGGAGGAATTCTATGGCGGCTGTGCGGGTTGGAATATGTTCCTGGACGGACAGGACTCTTCTGAAGAGCGGCTTTTATCCGGCTTCGGCGTCCAATCCGGCGTCGCGGCTCGCTTATTACGCTTCGTGTTTCGACGTCGTGGAAATAGATTCGACGTATTATTCCCTCGCCGATATACGATCCGCTTTCCGATGGGTCGCGGGAACGCCATCGGGTTTCATGTTCGGAGTCAAATCCTTCGCGGTTTTCACGTTTCACCGCGCCAGGTATTCGTCGCTCCCCGCCTGGCTTAAAGCGGAGCTGGGCGCGAAAAGGCCCGATGAGACGGTGCGGAGGGAGGAATTGTCACACGGACAGAGAGTGAGGCTGTTCACCGAGTTCATGGAAGCCGTCGAGATTTTGCGTTCGGCGGAACGGCTCGCTTATCTGTTGTTTCAGTTTCCGCCCGGATGGGTTTTCAGCGCTCAGGCTCTGTCGTACATAAAACGTCTGCGGGAGATGGCGGGACCTCTGCCTCTTGCGGTAGAGGTGCGAAACGGCTCTTGGCTGAAGGAGGGAAACAGGGAAAAATTTCTTTCGGTCCTCTCGGATCAGAATATAGCGTACGTCGCGGTGGACGAGCCCGAAACGGGGTGGAGCGTTCCTCGCGACTGTTACGTAACGGCGCAGTGGGGAAGTTTGGCGCGTTTTCACGGACGCAACCGCGCGGGCTGGAAAAAACCCGGCGCTTCCGTACACGAACGCTTCGACTACGAATATACGCGCGAAGAGCTGCGGGAATGGGCCGGCCCCGTTCAAACGATGACCGGTAAGCTCGCGGAACGGGGAAACGTATTTCTCATGTTCAACAACTGCGTATCCGACAAGGCCGTCAAAGGGGCGCTCATGATGTCGGACATACTGGGGCTCGAACCCAAGAACACGCCGAACCTCCAGAAAACTTTCGATTTCGGATGATTCCGGCGCGGCATGTTCCGCGTTTTTATATTTAAAAGGGCGCTCTCTTTGTTCTATAATGTATCCGTTATTTGAGCGGCAAGACAAGAAAAAAGAAACGGGGTAATTTACGCATGCTGCTGAAAAGGGAATTTTCCTTCGACGCCGCGCACAGGCTCGAAAGATACCACGGCAAATGTGAGAACCTGCACGGGCATACTTACCGGATGAGCGTGGAGATCGAGGGCTCGCCGGACGCGGAGGGAATGATCGTTGATTTCGCGCGGGTCAAGGAAACGGTCGACCGGGAGGTCGTATCCAAATTAGATCACTCTTACCTCAACGACACGGTTCGGCAGCCTTCGGCCGAAAACATAGCGCGCTTCGTCTTCGAGCGTCTGGAACCGTTCCTGAAAGGGCCCAATTATTCTCTGTCGGCCGTGCAGGTGTGGGAAACGCCGAGATCGTCCGTGATATTCCGCCGCGCCGACATGGAGAACCGCAAATGAGCGCGCGGGCCGCCCTGTTCGACTTCGATCTCACGCTGATGGACACGAGCTACGCCATCACGGAGTGCACCAACGCCTTCGCCGGTAAGATGGGGCTCAGGCGCGTCACGAGAGAGGAGGCGCTCACGGTGATAGGGCTTCCGATAGCCGAATCGTGGATAAAACTTTGGGGAAGGTTCGAGGAAGAATGGCTCGACATCTACAGGCAAGACTTCCGTGACAGGGAGCATGAGGGATTCCGCGAGTTTTCGGACACGCGGGGCGCGCTCTCGCGTCTGCGGGAGAACGGCGTGAAAGTGGGCGTCGTCTCGAACAGAAAATTTGCCATGAAAGCGGTGACGGTGTGCGGAATCGCGTCGCTTTTCGACGTAGTGATAGGGCTCGAGGACGTGCAGCACCCCAAACCCCATCCCGAATCCGTGATTACGGCGTTGTCCCGTCTTTCGGCCGAGCCCGGACTGAGTTTCTATACCGGCGATACCGATATCGACATGAAAACAGCCGTCGCGGCGGGAGTCACAGGCATCGGGGTGACGACGGGCAATTTCGGCGAGGGAGAACTCGAAGCGGCCGGCGCAGCGCACGCGTGCCCGAACCTGTCCGCGGTAGCGGATATCATTTTGAATATTTCAGGAAATAACTGAGGAGATGTAACGTTCGTGGAAGAACTTATGAAAGCGCGTTTTTCGGAAAACGCGCGTTACGTGTTGCAGAAGAGGTATTTGAGAAAAGACGACGCCGGGGAAATAACCGAGACTCCCGAGGAAATGCTGTGGCGGGTCGCGGTCGCCGTTTCCAGACCGGAGGCGAAATACGGCGGGGACGCCGACGAATGGGCAATGAAATTTTACGGGCTCATGGCGGCCCTGGAATTTCTGCCGAATTCCCCCACTCTCATGAACGCCGGCACGCCGCGAGGTCAGCTATCGGCATGCTTTGTCCTACCGATAGGCGACAGCATGGAGGAGATATTCGGCTCGCTCTGCGCGACCGCGCTCGTCCATAAAAGCGGCGGAGGCACCGGCTTCAACTTCTCGAACGTGCGCCCCTCCGGCGACAGGGTGCGCAGCACGTCGGGCGTGGCGTCGGGCCCGATATCCTTCATGGAGCTGTTCGATCACACCACGGAAGTCGTAAAACAGGGGGGCACGCGCAGAGGCGCCAACATGGGCATCCTCGACGTCTCGCACCCGGATATAAAGACGTTCATCACCGTCAAAAAAGAGAGCAAGAAGTTGAGCAACTTCAACATCTCCGTCGGCATCACCGACGCGTTCATGAAAGCGGTCGAAAAGAACGAAAACTGGGACCTCGTCAACCCGCGCACCGGGGAAAAAACCGCGACGATACCCGCGGCGGAGCTGTGGGACATGCTCATCGACGGAGCATGGAAATCGGGGGATCCGGGGGTCATCTTTCTGGACAGCCTCGAAGCGGGCAACATGGTTCCCGATTGCGGCAAGCTCCACAGCACTAACCCGTGCGGAGAGCAGCCGCTTTTTCCGTACGAGAGCTGCAATCTCGGCTCGATAAACCTAATGCGCATGATCGGCGGCGACGGGGAAATCGACTGGGACAGGCTCGAACGCACGATACGCGCTTCGGTCAGGTTCCTCGACGACGTCATCGAATGCAACACCTATCCGATGAGGGAAATCGACGCCATGACCCGGGGCAACCGCAAAATCGGACTCGGAATAATGGGCTGGGCGGAGCTTCTTTTCGCGCGTGGCATACGGTACGGAAGCAAGGAATCCATCGATCTGGCGGAAAAAGTCATGAGCTTCATACAGCGGATAGGACACGACGAGAGCGAGATTTTGGCCGGAACGCGGGGCTCCTTCCCCAATTGGAAGGGCAGCGTATGGGACAGGCAGAACAGGCCGATGAGGAACGCGACGGTCAC
Source organism: Synergistaceae bacterium (assembly GCA_031264605.1). Taxonomy (GTDB): domain Bacteria; phylum Synergistota; class Synergistia; order Synergistales; family Synergistaceae; genus JAIRKI01. Next base: position 3,654 of record JAISDQ010000125.1, read on the forward strand.
GACCATAGCGCCAACGGGCACCATCTCGCTCATTGCGGACTGTTCCAGCGGCATCGAGCCGGTCTTCGCCCTCGCTTTCAGGAGAAAGGCGTTCGACGGCGATACGCTCGTCTGCGTCAACGGATTCCTTCAGCGGTCGCTCGAAAAGCTCGGCGAACAATCCTCTCAAATTCTCGAAACAGTGCTCGCCAAAGGCACGCTCGACGGCGTGAACGTTCCCCGCCATATTAAGGAAGTTTTCGTGACTGCGCACGACATACCCTACAGGGAGCACGTGGAGATGCAGGCGGCATTTCAGAAATACACCGACAACGCGGTGAGCAAAACCATCAACATGCCGAACAGCGCCACCCCGGACGACGTGAGGGAGTCGTACATGCTGGCCTATTCCTTAGGCTGCAAGGGTATAACGATATACCGCGACGGCTGCAAGGACGCGCAGGTGCTGTACCGGGGAACCGACGCCGCGCGGGCGCCGGAAAAACAGCATGACAAGGGCGGGCGCGCGATACCGCGCCACCGTCCCGTGAATCTCACGGGAAGCACCGTTAAGATACGGACGAGTTTCGGAAATTTATACCTCACGCTCAATCTGTTCGAGGGAGACCCCTTCGAGCTTTTCGCCACTCTGGGCAAATCGGGCAAGGATACGCAGGCCCATACCGAGGCGCTCGGAAGGCTTATTTCTCTGTCGCTCCGCAGCGGGGTGCCGCTTCGCGATATAATCGAACAATTGAAGGGCATAGGCGGAAGCCAGCCCGTGTGCGAAGACGACGGCGACGGCATAATCCTGAGCCTGCCGGACGCCATAGCGCAGGGTCTGGAACGCGCGCTGGGCGAAACTGTCGAAATAAAGTCCGGGGATATGTGCCCGTCGTGCGGCGCTCCTCTCGTGCACGAGGAAGGCTGTATGCGCTGCATGTCCTGCGATTATTCGAAGTGCTACTGATCGTGCCGGGGACATGCGGGAACGCGTTCTGAACGAAAACCCCAGAAGAACGGCGTACAGGGTATTTTACGGATTTTTCGCGATCCTGATCGCCGCGGCGTGGATTTATGTGTTCAAGTTGTACTTCGGCCATTACAACAGTATTCACCCCAAGATAACGTGGGCGTCGCCGTGGGTGCAGACGGATTTGATTCCGGTCGACGGGCTGCTGGTCTGGGACGAGAAGGTACTGCCATCGCCGAGGGACGGAGCGGTCAAATATCCCCTGGGGACAGGGCCGGTACAGGTGCCGAAGGGCGTGACGGTGGCGCGGATATCCTCGGGAGCGGCAGCGTCCGACGTGATATCGCCCGAAGCGGGCTACTTCATGGCCGGACTGGACGGTTCGGAGGAAAAGTGGGAGTATAAGGACGTATGGAGGGAGACCGAAAAATACGACCCGGAGACCGTAAAGATGTCCAAGGACGGCGACAAAGCGAAAAAAGGCGCGCCGATAGGAAAACTCGTCCGCCAGCCTCAGCCTCTGCGTCTGATAGCCTACGTGGACCTCACCGAAGGCATGAAAAAAGAACTTTCGGCCAAAACCGTAAAGGTCAAGATGGATCCCCTGGACACTCCTTCGCAGGCCGAAGTGTCCGTCTACGTTCCCGAACAATCGGAGAGTCTGGCGAAGGTGCTTATGGTCGTGCCGTGGTTTCCTCCGGAGATATTGATGTCGCGGAAATACCGGCTGCTCGTTCAGACCGGAGAAACCTCGGGCGTCGCGATCCCTGAAGCCGCCGTGACCGTGAAAGAAGGGAAACAGGGCGTTTACGTGCTCAAAGGAGCCGAGTCGGTTTTCACCGAAATAGAGGGCCGCGTGATAGACGCGTCGAAATTTCTCGTCATTTCGGGCTTGAAATTGGGCGACGCCGTGATCGCGGAAGCGGAAGGAGCGAGAGAGGGGAGGGTAAGGTTATGGTGACGACGGAGGAAATACGGCGCAACTTGGATATCGTTCGGGAGAATCTCGCCTCGGCCGCCGCCGCTTCCGGCAGAAAACTCGACGAAATAGCGCTCATGGGAGTCTCCAAATTTCAGCCGGCGGAATCGATTTTAACGGCCTTCGGCTGCGGGCTCAGGCTGTTCGGCGAAAACAGGGTGCAGGAGCGGGAATCTAAAAGCGCCTCTCTGGTCGGAATACGGGCGGAGTGGCATATGATAGGGACGCTTCAAAGAAACAAGGCGCGAAAGGCGCTGGCGCTTTTCGACTGCATCCAGAGCGTCAATGACGCCGCGCTCGCGGCGTATTTGGATAGAATCATAGCGGAAAGCCCCGAAGAAACAAAATTCGCGCGGCCGTATCCCATCATGGTGGAAGTCAATGTTTCCGGCGAAGAAATGAAACAGGGGGTAACTCCCGAAAAATGTTTTGCACTAATCGACAATATTGCGGTAAAATGTCCTCATGTTGAAATTCATGGGCTGATGACCATCGGCCCGTTGAGTGACGATGAAAAAAAGATAAGGGACTCTTTCAGGACGCTTCGTGAACTGAAAGAGGGGGCGAATGAGAGATTCGGTTTCGCGATGCGCCATCTTTCCATGGGAATGAGCGGAGACTACGCGGCCGCGATCGGCGAGGGAAGCACGATAGTTCGTATAGGAACCGCAATATTCGGAACGAGAAATAAACAGTTTTAAATATTTTGAGGCGCTTGACGAACTAGGGGGGAAGAGAATGAGTGAGTTACTGACTTCTTTGGATATAGTCAATCAGGCTTTTAAAAAGACCATGAGGGGCTATGACCCGTCCGAGGTAGATGAATTCCTGGACAGGGTGGCTGAATGCATTCAGATTTACGTTCAAAAAATAAAGGATTACGAACGGGTAATAGAGGAACAGTCCGAGAAACTCCGCGATTACGAGAATATCAAGGGTTCCCTGCATGAAGCTCTCCTGATGGCTCAGCGCACTGCCGACGAGAAAGTCGCCAACGCCAGTCTCCTTGCCGATGAAAAAGTCGCTCAGGCCGACCGGGCCTCCGAAGAGAGAATCGGTCACGCCACGGTAACCGCCGAAAATATTCTGGCGGACGCCCGAATCAAGGCGGAGAGGATGATACGCGACGCCGAAGCGTCCGTCCTCGATTTCGGCCACGAACTGACAATGCTCCAGGAACTCCGCAACGCGGGATTCGCGAGCCTCCATTCGTATATCAGCGAAATCAGCGGGGTGCTCGACAAGGCGGAGAGCACCGGCAAAATACAGATACCGACCATGACGCTGAATCTCATGACCCGTTCCGGAGTTCAGCCGGGCACGGGCGCACAGCAGACGTCCTCCCAGTCATACGCGCACCACGCGGCCGCGCCGGCCCAGGCGTATCAGACACAGCCGCAGCCCGCCGAAAACTACGCCGTCACGCCGGCGGCCGCGCCGGCCCAGGCTCCCGCTCAGAATATGACCCCCGAACAGATGCAGGCACAGCTCGCCAACACGCTGAGCATCCTGGGGATCGATCTGAGCTTGCTCAACACAAATCCAGCGCCGGGTTCGGATAAGGTGTAACGGAAAACGTTTTGAAGCCGGAAGACCCCGTATCGAGCCTGCGCGGCGTCGGCCGCGCGAGGGAGCGTTTGCTCGGAATTCTGGGAATAGAAAGCATATCCGATTTACTTTATCACATCCC
>JAISDQ010000165.1 GCA_031264605.1 Synergistaceae bacterium
GCCTCCGCTTATTCCGAGCCCGACGCCCTTGTCCGCGTCATAGCCGAGCCTTGGGAAAATCTTTTGCGCGTCGCGATCACCCTTCAGGGATATCGTTATATCGAACGGCGAGGCCATCGCCAAAAAACGCCCGATATATACCCGAGCCCCTCGGAGTATCATTTTGTCGCCCGGGTACACGGTGACGGTCCTCGATTCGAGCCTGTAATGCGGATGAGACAGCCCGCAGGTCGTGCAGACCGCGTTCTGCCATACCCCGGCCATGTCCTCGTTTTCATCCGGAACGTCGGCGGCGGCATTCCCCCGGCGCACCGGCGTTTCCGACTCAGGCATGACGTCAACGACGCTACCCTTTACGTAATATACATCCACCTTACCGTCGGGCTTGGCCATGGTTCCTTTTCGCGTGCCGAGGTCGTAGTCGAGCCTGTCTCCCTCCAGGCGTCTCCCCTCGGTGAAGAGGACGACTCGCTCGGCGGGCGACGCGAACGCCGTGACTATCTGGGAGACGCTGTCGTATTCCATGCGGGGGGCCGTCGCCCACAGCTCTCCGTCGGTCACTCGGGCGTTGCCCTGCGCCACCGCTATTCCGGTGGATTCCTCATACGATATCGAATCGGCGTCCAGATGTATCTCCCCGCTCTCGGCGGCGCGCGAAATGTCCGAAGATAAAAGCAAAAAAAACAAAGCCGCGCACAGTGGAACGAATTTTCGTCTGACTGACCTCATTCGAGATTCCAACTTGCATGCACTCCCTTCCCCAGACTCACTACGCCCAGCGAGTCGACTCTGCCCACCCGCCCGGTCACGCTGATCTTATCGTCGCTCGCGGAAACGCCCTCGTTGAAGAACCATATATCCTCCGACACGTCGTAATCGGCGCGGGGAGCCGCGAAATCGATGCTGCCGCCGCTCAGATACACCGTGCCCGCTATTCCGTAAAGCCGCATCTTGTCATTGTCCAGATCGAAATCACCTCTCGCCGCGTTCACGTCGGCGCTTCTTTCGGCATTCATATCCGACACGCTGATGTCGAGCGAAGAAGCCCTGATGGCGTCCCCTTCGCTCTCGGCGTTTTCGGCCTTGACGTGCCATTCGCGGCCGTTTATCCTGCGCGCAAAATCAAGATGCTCCACCATTATGGGGGGCAGTTTTTTTCTGAACGCGTCTCCGGTCAGCGCGAGATCGCGTTTCATGTATACCCCGGCGAGCACGATCAACAGCATGATTATTATGAATATTATTTTACCACGCGACACGCCAGACACCGTTTTCCGCGACGAAATCCAACTGTTTGGTCTCGAGCGTGCGCACGAAAAGCACTCTTCTGGCCACCGTCACCTTCGCGGAATTGCCGGTCCAGTTTATCTTGTAACCGGAGCGGAGAGAATTTCGGAAGCCGCCGGACATGACCTCTCTCGCGAACAATTCTTTTGAAATATGCGCCTGAGACTCCGATGAGAGCAGCGAATACATCGTGTCGGAATCTCCCTCGGTCCAGGCTTTGAGATAATCGTCCAGCGCCCCCTTCGGCGTTTGAGGCGCGGTCGTCACTTCGACGGGCTCCTCGGGCCCCGAGGGCGCGTCCGGAGGCTCGGTCTCGGGCGCGGGTTCCGGAAGGGCCGAAGGCTGCGACGGAGCGAAAATCTCGCCGTCGGTATCGAATTCCGGCAATTCTGGAGGCGGCGCCTGGGGTATTTCGGGATTCCGCGGCTTGTCCGACGCGTTCTTCCTGGTCGGAATTTTTACCACGACTTCCTCGTCGGGAAGCCGCGTCTCGCGGGCGGGCACGGACGGAACGGCCGCGGCCGCCGTCTCTATTTCGCCCTTTGGTCCCGCGGCCGCCTGAAAGGTGAAATTCGTCTCCCTGTCGGGAACCAGGCCTTTCACGGAAACCCTGAAATTTTTATCACGCTGGAGCGGGAAAAAGACGAATCCCTGTATCAGCCCCGAGATGGGGCTGTCGAGTTTTTTTTCGAACACCATCGGTGCGATCCTCTTGCCGGAAGAATCGATCAGGACTATGTTTTTAGCTGCGGGAGCGAGATTTATCCGCTCCGCGCCGTAACCGTAGACCGAAAGCAGGATGGCGGTGGCGGATCCTATGCGCAGCTCGTCGCTGAACGATTTTCGCATCTCGTCTATCTGTTCGGGCCGCATGTTTCGCCGCGCCGCCTCGGAGCGCACCCACGGTTCGACCAATTCCTCGGGATAATGGACGGCCCACGCTATATTGTCCTCTCCCCACCTGACGCAGGTCCACGCGTCGAGGATATCGAACACGTCGTCGCGGTCATCGGCGAAAGAGACGGCATTGAGCGCGGCCAGGCATACGGCCGTGAGCAAAAACAAAACGCGGAGGAGATGCCGTTTCGTGTCCATCGCGCCGCGATCGCCCACGGCCCCGAATCAGAAATTCTCCCCGGGAGGAGGCGTTTGCGGAGACTCGTCTATGGGAATGAAATCCGACTGCTCCTGCTGTGACGTGTCGTACACCGTAGTGCCGGTCGCCGTCTCGGCGGGCGCGGGCTGTTCCGATATGGGATACCCCACTGCCGAGGCGTCCTCCGAGGTCTCCACGTAGACGAGAGAGCCGGCCGGTATCTGCTTGTCGCTCCCTCTGACGAGAAAGCCTCCGGCAAGTCCCAGCGGTCCCAGCAGCACGGCGCCGGCTATCGAAGCGCCAGCCGCGCCTATCGCGCCGGAATCTATCTCCATGGCTTTTTTCGCCTGAGGGCCGAGAGTGACGGGCATGCGCCGGCCGCTTATGGCCTCGGCTTCCCTGAATTCGACGCTTATCTCGGACGTGCGTCCGAAACTTCTCGGCATCTTCACGTTCGTGACCTCGGCGAATAAGCGGTCCCCCTTGGCTATGGCCAGGACGCCCCCCACTACGCAATCCTCGGTGACGTTAAGCTCGACTATATCGCCCTTCGATACGTTGCGCACGGTCAGCGTCTTGGCGAAAGAGGCTTTCAGAATCGTGGCGGCCGGAATCTGCGCCTGCGCGGAAGAAACGCCGTCGGGAAGCAGTTTCGTCAATATCCTCTCGAGGCGCGCCGAGAGGGCTCCCACCTGCGGTTCCCCCTCCAGCGTTATTTCCAGGTTGGACATCCTGTCGGCCAACGGCAGCGACGGGCTCACTTTGCTCAAGGTCACCCATTCGGCGACCCCAATCTTGAACACGAGCGAAGGCTGCGTCGGCGTTCCCTCCTCGATGAAACTGCGCAGGGCCTGCTGACGTTCCGTCAGGCTCCCCGGAAGATCCATGCCGAACAGGTCGCGTTCGACCTTCGCGAGCCTCAGAAACATGCCGCCCGCGGAAGGCGCTCCATAAACCACGGTTTCCACCCGCTGAAGCGATTCCTGCTGCGGGGTGCCTTCGTCGACCGACGTCTCGTCGGCCGCGTATGCGCAGCATACGGAGAGTAACAGTGAAAAAAACAACACGCGGAAAACAATACGTTTCATCGATTTACCTCCCTGCGTTATAATCAAAATTCATACGGACGCCGCGCGTTTTGTGTCACGGGGACGCCTGTTTTTTCGCGGCGGCGATGAAATCCCGGAAAAGGGGATGGGGCCGCAGCGGCCGCGACAGGAATTCCGGGTGGAACTGAACTCCCACGAACCATGTATGCGACGGAATTTCCAGTATCTCGGCCAGGTTCTTCTCCTCGTAAAGGCCGGTCACGTTCATCCCCAGAGACTCGAACCTGTCCCTGTAACTGTTGTTGAATTCGTAACGGTGGCGGTGACGCTCGAGAATATCCGGCGCGGCGTACGCCCGGTGAGCGAAGCTTCCTTCCCTGAGCTTGCACGGATATACCCCAAGCCTCATGGTTCCTCCCAGATCGTTTATGTTTTTCTGTTCCTCCATCATGTGAACCACGGGATTGGGCGTGCCCGGATCCATTTCGGAACTGTTCGCGAGAGCGAGCCCGGCCACGTTTCTGGCGAAATCTATTATGGCGGCGTGAAGGCCAAGACAGAGTCCCAAATACGGTATGCCGTTCTCGCGGGCGTAACCGGCGGCGGATATCTTGCCCTCCATGCCCCTCGATCCGAACCCTCCCGGCACTATAATGCCGTGCACGCCTTTCAGAACTTCGCCGACGCCTGATTTTTCGATTTCCTCCGTCTCGATATGCCGCAGTTTTACCTTGACGGCGTTATGGATCGAGGCGTGAAGTATCGCTTCATTGACGCTCAGATACGCGTCCTTTATGCTCGTGTACTTTCCGACCAGCGCGATTTCCGCCTCGCCCTCGGGATGGGCTCTCATTTCGCGAAGCCTGTGCCAGTCGCTCATGTCGGCCTTGCCGCCGGAGGATAATCCCAGCCTCTGTATGACGGCCTTGTCGAGGCCCTGCTCCTGGAGGTATATCGGCATGCTGTAAATCGAATCGGCGTCTATGGCCTCGAATATGCTATCGGTGGAAACGCTGCAAAACAGCGCTATCTTGTCCTTCAGGTCGGTGTTGAGAGGATATTGCGAACGGCAGACAATGATGTCGGGTTGTATCCCTATACGGCGAAGCTCGTTGACGCTGTGCTGAGTCGGCTTTGTCTTGAGTTCCCCCGCCGCGGAGATATAGGGGATGAGAGTGACGTGACAGTACATGACGTTTGTGCGGCCCACGCGGCTGGCAAACTGGCGGATAGCTTCGAGAAACGGAAGCCCCTCTATATCCCCCACTGTTCCGCCTATCTCGGCTATTACGACGTCGTTGCCGGAGGCGACTCTCAGGATACTCTCCTGAATCTGGTTGGTGACGTGAGGGATGACCTGCACCGTGCCGCCGTTATACCGCCCGGCGCGTTCCTTCCTTATAACTTCCTGATAGATTTTACCAGCCGTCACGCTGTTGTCGTTAGAGAGCGGTTCGTCGATGAATCGCTCGTAGTGGCCCAGGTCCAAATCGGTTTCCGCGCCGTCGTCGGTCACGAAAACCTCCCCGTGCTGAAACGGATTCATGGTTCCGGCGTCCACATTCAGATACGGATCCATCTTCAAAATGGAGACCTTCAACCCTCCGCGTTTGAGCAGAGTGCCCAGCGACGCGGCCGTAATGCCCTTCCCCAGAGACGAAACGACGCCTCCCGTTACGAAAATGAATTTTGACATATAGTAAAATCACTCCCCGTGACTAGGAACAATTACCTCAACACCGTTATCGGGTTCATCGGCCGGCCGCCCGAACGCACCTCGAAGTGAACGTGGTTCCCGGTCGATACGCCGGTGCTTCCGACCTGCGCTATCGCCTGTCCTCTTTTAACGCTGGTCCCGACCTTCACCAGCAATTTGCTGCAGTGCCCGTAAAGCGTGGTGACGTTGCCGGGATGGGAAATTACGATCGTCCTGCCGTACCCCCCCATCCAGCCGGAGTGAACCACCTTGCCGGCCGCCGACGCGACGATGGTTCTTCCGCGGGGAGCCCTTATATCGATCCCCGTATGGAAATCCCTGCTTCCTCTCACCGGATGCCGGCGCCTTCCGTATGAACTGGAAATTTTCCCAGCGACCGGCCATCCGAAACCCTTTTTCGCCGAGACCGTGTTTTTGACCTTCGAAGCCACGGCGTTGGTTTTCCCGACCGATTCGGTTATCGCGACCTTGGCTCCGGGGAGGAAAAGGGAGGTTCCCTGTTTAAGGGAGTCGTCCGTCATACTGTTGGCAGACATTATCGCCTCGGGATAAATGTCGTATTCTTTAGCGAGTTTCTCCACTGTCTGGCCGCTTTTAACGGTGACGAAGATGCCGTCCTGATTGGGAATTTTGATGATCGCCCCCACTTTAAGGACGTCTCCCTCCGAGACTTTGTTGCACCCGAAAATCGTGTTGACGTCGAGGTTGAAGGTATTCGCGATCTGCCACAGCGTATCGCCGTTTTTGATGACGTAGTCGGTCACTTCGACCGGCAAAGCGTGCTTGAGCTTGGCAACGGCCTCGTCTTTCAGTTTCCTGACGTATTCGAGGGTAACGCCGGCCGTGTCTTCGCTCACAGGGATATACAGGGTCTGCCCTTCGCGCAGCTTGTGCTGATCGGTAAGCTCGTTGGCCTTCATTATGTTTTCTATGGAGATTCCGTTCGACTCCGAAATTTTCGAAAGAGTCCCTCCGGCTTCGACCGTTATCATCTTCCAGTCGCCGGACACGACGTCGGCGCGCTCCGCGGACTGATCCTCCGATGCCGGCGATCCGTCTTCCTCGGGCGCGCCTTCCTCGATCAGCTCCACGTCGTCGTCCATCAGCGACAAATCCCCATTCTGGGAATCGGCGCCCTCCCATTCGTACTTGCTGCGGGCGTCTATCGCGTCGACGACCACATACCCCCCCGAAAACTCATCGGCGTATCCGTCGTCGAAATTATCGGCGTACCAGAGTGTGCCGGCGCGTTTCGCGGCGAAACTGATGCATGTGTACGAAAAAATTACGGTTATCGCTAACAAAAGGACCAAAAAACACTTTTTGATTTTTTTCGGAATTTTCATTCCGGCCATCATCTCCACGCCCGTAAGATGAAGGGGACGAAAAGCCTCGCCGGCATTTACCCTACTTTTATCGTCCCCAGGAATTCCTTGTTCGACGCCGTCGATTTCAGTTTATCGATGATGAGGGCCAGCACCTCGGCCTCATCCATATTGGCGATCTTCCGGCGAAGCCCCCAAAGCCTCTGAAGCTCCTCGTCCGGCATCAGAAGATCTTCGCGTCTCGTCCCCGACCGGGTGATATCTATGGCCGGGAATATTCTCTGTTCGGAAATCTTTCTGGAAAGGTGAATCTCCATATTGCCCGTGCCCTTGAATTCCTCGTATATGACGTCGTCCATCCGGCTGCCGGTCTCGACCAGGGACGTTCCTATTATCGTCAGGCTGCCGCCGTTCTCGATGTTTCTCGCGGCGCCAAAGAATTTTTTGGGGAAATAAAGCGCCGCCGGATCCATGCCTCCTGACAGAGTGCGCCCCGAGGGCGGCACTATGAGATTCGAGGCTCTCGCGAGACGCGTTATCGAATCGAGCAGCAGCACCACGTCCTTGCCCACCTCGACCAGCCTCTTGGCTTTTTCCAAGGACAGCGACGCGACGCGCATATGCTCTTCCGCCGGACGGTCGAAAGTGGAGGCTATTATCTCCCCGTCCACCGACCTGCTCATGTCGGTGACCTCTTCCGGCCGTTCGTCCACGAGAAGCACCATCATTATTACCTCGGGATGGTTTGTCGTAATGGCGTTCGCCAGGTGTTTCAGCAAAGTCGTTTTACCAGCCTTGGGGGGGGAAACGATAAGCGCCCTCTGCCCTTTGCCGATCGGGACAAACAGATCGACCAACCTCGTGGAAAGCCTCTTTTGTTCGGTCTCCAGGTTTATCTTCTCATCCGGAAATATCGGAACCAGGGATTCGAACATCGGGCGTCTGCGGGCTTCCTCGGGATCGGAATAATTTACGGCTTCCACCCGGATCAAAGCCTCATAATGCTCGGGGTCCCTCGGAGGGCGCACCATTCCGCCGACCACGTCGCCGTTGCGAAGGCCGAAACGCCTTATCTGCGAGGCGGAAACGTAAATATCGTTGTTGCTGGGAAGTAAACCGGAAGGCCGCAGAAAACCGTATCCTTCAGGCAGACATTCGAGCGTGCCGCCTCCGAACCGAAATCCCATCTGCAGAGCTTGCGCCGCCAGGATACTGAATATGAGATCGTCTTTTCTCTGGGTCGTCGGACTCGCCACGCCCATCTCGCGCGCGACTTTCCTCAGCTCGATGATGGACATTGCCTGGAGTTTGTTGAAATCAACCCGAGAGGCGGGGTTTTTAGCTTCCCCCGTTTCGGAAGAAGCGGCAACGCCCAATTTTGCGTCGTTCAATTCCTGTAACGCGACGTCGTCAGGCTCCATAGTATTATTCATCGTAGTAGACTGGCCTCCTAACCGGCTTTGTGCATTTGTTCACTTTATTGGCTGTAAGCGAAATATTCGTGAGAAAGACGATGTCGCGCATTGGCATGAATTGCGTCCGCCATCCAAACAGACCGTGACAATTGTATCCCGAACATCCAAAAATGCAAATAGCTTTTTTATAATTTCCCCGCGGCAAAAAATTCTTTCTTTCAATCCCATATGACCACGTTATCGGGAAAATTGTCGCCGCTCGAAACGGCGACGGAGAAATTATCCTCGTACACGTCCTTGCCGTTACAGCTTATCGTCACCGAATAAAAACCCGGTTCGAGGGGCGAACCGTCCTCCTTGAGAAGGTAAAACGCCCTCACGCCCTCCGGCGCGGGCAGGCGCACCGCCTCACGCTGTATCATGCCGTCGCCGAGATACCAGGAAATTTCGATCGCGTCACCCCTGCGCGCCCCCGAGTAATCGAACCACAGGCACACCTGCTGCGATTCGGGAGGTATATTTCTGTCGGCGCTCACCGGTTTCAGGTCCTCGTCGAGTTCCTCGCAAATCCGCACTTCCCTCATCTTGAAAGAGCCGGACGCGAAATTGTTCTCCCTGAAGCTCCACGACACCAATATCATCAGCGCCAGGACCATCAGCCCGACGAAGATCAGCGGCGCGTAAATTTTCCGCCGCCCGGCCGACATATGCCCCTCGTTCACAACAGGCTCCGAAGGGACGAGACTACCTCGATCTGTTTCGAAATATCGAACCCGTCCACCGAAAGGGTTTTTTCTTTTCTGGCGCCGTCCACCGCCCCGGCCGACGCCAGGGCCTCCAGCATCGTTCTCTCCTCGGCTTCCGTCTGGCCGAGCCATACGCCGCCCTCGCGCGACAGCGCCGCGGCCAGGGCGTAAGCGCCCCAATTCGATACGTCCGCGGGTACGCATACGTCCGCGCCAACCGAGGAGAGGCATCTCGCGTAATCCGGCATCATGGCGCGCAGCGCCTCGCTGAAATTTCCCATACCAACCTCGTTGCCTCCGTCGCCGATACCAATCACCCGCGACACGCCATTCAGTGCGTATCCGTCGAGAGGAGGCGTCACTTCCGAGACGTCCTCGCGGCGCATGTCGTAATAAGCCCCGTCGGCGGCCCGCCCCAAACGTTCTATGTAAATCAGGAGGTTTGGCTGTTCCGCAGCGCCGATTTCATCCGAAACGCCGCGCACCCTATCAACAGGGAACGAAACCGATTCCGCGCATGCCGACAGAGCTTCGAGGCACCGCGCGTCCGTCCATATTTCCGTTTCTATTCCAGCCCTCATCAGCGCCCTCGCCAGAACGACGCTTCCCGAGGGGCCGTCCGTCTCGGGAGCGTTGGCCGAGGCTATGTAAAAACCCGTGATTACGGAAATATTCCGGGCGACGCCAATGAGGTCCAACGCCGCCGCCCACAGACCGTCCGCGCAAAGGGCGGACGGCCCCCGCCCCGAAACGCCCCCGGCCGATATCTCGGTGAGCCTGTGGAATATTCCGCCGTCTCCCATGCGTTCTTTAAATGCCCAGCATCTCCAGCAGGGCCATCATATCCTCGTCGAGGTCTTTCCTCGTCTCCCACGCGTATTGAAGGGGATGCGTCTCCACGCGCCCGGAATTGCGGCCGACCATGACTCCCGCTTCGCCGCGCAGAAGGGCCTCGATGGCCCCGCCGCCAAGACGGGACGCTAGCACGGCGTCGAAGGACGACGGGTTCCCGCCTCTTTGCAAATGTCCCAGAACGATTATCCTCGCGGAATAACCTCCGGTATCCTTCAACTGCGACGAAAGCTCGGAAGCCGTCATCACGCCTTCGGCCACTATTATCAGGGTATGCGTCTTGCCGCGTTCGTGCGCGTAGCGCAGTTTTTTGCATAGTTCCTCGACGCTGAACGGCCTCTCGGGCACGAGGGCGTATTCCGCCCCCGCCGCGACGGCCGCTTCGAGGGCGAGGAAACCGGCGTGACGCCCCATGACTTCCACGAGAAAGAGGCGTTCGTGGCTGGAAGCGGTGTCGCGCAGTTTTTGAATGCACTGAAGAGCCGTATTGCACGCCGTGTCGAAACCTATGGTGCAGTCGGTCCCGGCCATGTCGTTGTCTATGGTTCCCGGTATTCCCACTACTGGATAACCGAGTTTGTGCAGGTCGTAAGCGCCCCGGAAAGAACCGTCTCCCCCGATTACCACCAGGGCGTCGATATCGTATTCCTTCAGGCGCTGAAGGCCTTCCCGCACGCCTTCGGGCTTGACGAAACGTTCGCTCCTGGCGGTGCGGAGTATGGTTCCTCCCCTGTGGATGATACCGCCGACGGAACTTACCGTGAGCGGCACGACGTCGCCGTCCAGCAGTCCCTCGTAGCCCCTGCGAAAACCTATCACGTCGAGGCCTTTGTAAATGGCGGTACGCGTGACGGCCCTTATCGCGGCGTTCATTCCCGGCGCGTCGCCGCCGCTGGTGAGAACTCCTATGCGCTTCAAATCGACATCCCTCCGTTTTCAGTCGAGGATTTCTGTTGCATTATCTGTTCTGCAACTCTTCTATTCTAGCGTTTACCTCTTTTATCTCCTCGTTTTTCGCGGCCAATTGCGATTCGAGAGCCGCTTTTTCGGCGGTGAGCATTTCCATTCTGCGCAGAAGCCTGTCGACTTCCAGCCTGTCGGCGGCGGTTCCCGAGATCGACGACGAAGCCTCCTCCGCCTCCACGTCCCAGATGAAACGCAATTCCCTGTTATTTACAACCGGACTGACGGCTCCGTTTACAACCAGCCTCAGCGACATCTTGCGGTTCAAGAGCGGCTTACCCGTTTTCTCGTCGTAACGGGGAAAGAATACCATTCCGTCGCGCTTGCCCTGCAAGGGCATGTTGAACCTTTGATCGTAATCGGACGGGGCGTATTTCACCCTGCCTATCCACATCGCCAGCATTTCGTTGAAAGGAGCCATGTGCGCGGTGGGCCCCAGTTCCTCGATCTCCAGATGCACGGCGATATTGTCGTCCAAACTGAGTCCTTTCAAAAAATTATATTTGTAATCCTCCAGTTCCGAAGCCGTCCACATATTTTTTTCCGCTTCGCTCTGCATCAGGGCCTCGATGTATTCGGCCGTGTACAGCGTGGCCTTCAGCGTAAACGACCCTCCGAGATCGTCCTTCACGTTCTCGGTTTTTGTCCAGCGCGCGAGCGCCGCGTCGTATCTCGAAGCCGCGCCCGCCACGCCCGCCGCTCCGCACAGCAACACCGTTACCGCAACACAAATCAACGCTTTCATCGCTTTCACCATAATATACGCCTCCCGAAATGTAGGCCGGGCATGCTGTCACAGCCGACCAGTAAGTTTATCACAACAAACGCGAAACCGAAAAACCGCAAGTCATTTTTCCGTTTCAGGCTGTTTCGATGGAATGAACGGGTTCGTCCCCCCTATTGAAAAATCCGAAATAATTTTAGCGGCGGAAGAGCTTTGCAGCCATTCCATATATTTCGCCGCGTCCGCCGCGCGGATTTTCCTGAACCCGGAATTCTCCGCGAGACAGGCGTAAGTGTCTCTGAAGTGATCGGTCGGCGCGATTTTGACGAGCGCCGGCTCGAAGCGCTCCGCCGCCGCGTACTGCGCGAAAGAGGCTTCTCCCACCAACAGGAAACCTCCCTCGTCGCCCGCCTGAAACAGGGCGCTCATATCGTCCCGCGTCGTCTCAACATACGCTTGGTACGACACGTTATCGGTGATGCCCGCCGATTTGAAAAGCGCCTCCTCCGCCTCTCGGACGCGATCATCCCCCAAAAGAGAAAAATAAATGCGGTTTTCCGAGAATATCCTACTGACGGCGGACGCGGCGTCGAGGCCGTTCAGCGCCGCGCTCTCCTCCGCGGGACCCGCCAGAATGATTCTCTCCTTCCACAGGGGAACGGGCCGTTTCACCAGGCCGCGTTTCAGGAGGGATTCCGAATAAGCCACGTTTCCCGTGATGATGATATCGAAATTCGCCATGACGAAGGTGTCGTCCAAATTTTTCAAGTCATCGGGCGTCTCCGAGGGTAGAGTCGCCCACAACGGAGGAACTGTACCCATTTCGCTGAGCGGCGAATCGAACTGCATTATCAGAAACTGCGCCGCCGGGCGGTTGAAACACTCCGCGAAACGCACTTTTTTGTAACTGTCGGAATCGGCGATCCCCGCCGCAAAAAGCCGCGGCGCGAACAAGACGGACAGAACGCACGCGAGAAGACCGGATCTCGAAATATTCACCCTTTCGTCACCCCCCGTATCTCAGTGCTCCATATCGCGCGCTTTGACGCGTATTCTCTGCAAGGCGTTGTCAACTTTTTTCCTCTCGCACCCCAGCGTGAGAGCGGCGCCGGACACCCCTCCGCCCTTCAGGTAAGCTCCCAGGACGTCCCTTTCGAATGAGCTGAGGGAGGAAAAAAGCGCGAATACGGCTTCCCTGCGCTCGATTATTTCGTCGGGGCCGTCGTGGCGGCAATCCTCGGATCCGTCCGGGCAAAGGCGCTCAAACGCCTCCTGATCGCCGGCGGGATACTCGCGGCCGTTACGGCGAAGGTACGAAATCATCCTGTTGCGGGCGCATATCCGAATATAGCCGCGCACGCCGCCGCGTTCGGGATCGTACGATTCGAGCGCCCTCATGGCGGCGATGACGCCCTCCTGCACCAGGTCTTCCGCCGTGAAACTGTTGTTATACGACAGTTTGCGGGCTTCCCATTCCAATATTGGCATGAACGACGGCACGTCCATCTTCAGGATATCTTCCTCAGGAAAGCGCGCATGAGCCGCTCCATGGAGCGGGCGGCGCGCGACATGGCGTCGAGCACTTCCTGATGGCGAAGTTTTTCGGGCTTCACTCCCGCCGCGAAATTCGCCACGCACGAGACGACGGCGACTCTCACGCTCATATGGTTCGCCACTATCACCTCGGGAACGGTCGACATGCCAACGAGATCCGCTCCCATGGCGCGGGCCATCCTTATCTCGGCCGGCGTCTCGAACGAAGGCCCGGAAAAAGCGATGTAGACGCCCCTGCGAAGGGGGATTTTTTCCTCCGTCGCGGCGGATTCGAGCATTTCAAGGTATTCGCGGTCGTAAGCGTAGCTCATGTCGGGAAACCTCGGCCCCCATTTTTCGTTATTGCGCCCTGTAAGAGGATTTATGCCCATGAAATTGATATGATCGTAAACCGCCACGAGATCGCCCGGCTTATAACCCAGATTGACTCCCCCCGACGCGTTTGTGGCGTACAGCGTGCTTATCCCGAGTTCGCCGAGCACCCGCATCGGGAACGTCAGTTCCTCGGTGGAATATCCCTCGTAATGGTGAATGCGCCCCTGCATCACCGCCACGTTGACGCCCTCCAGTTCGCCAAAGACGAGACGGCCCGCGTGCCCCTGCGCGGTCGCTTTCGGCCAGTGCGGTATATCCGCGTAGGGTATGGCGGCGCGGTTTTCCACGGCGTCCGCGATACCTCCGAGCCCCGAGCCGAGGATGATCCCGACCCTTGGGCGCGCCGTAATTTTTTCTCCCACGAAGGACAGCGCCTCGGTTATCTTCATGTCGCCGCAATCGCCGGCCGGGCTGCCGTTCGTTTCGTCAGGCATCACGGCCATCTCCCGCTCTTGGATGAAAGTCATCATACAAATCCCTCAGTTCCGTGTCCAGATGGGCGTACTTTTCCGTAGTCGCAATTGACGAGTGTCCCAAAAGTTCCTGTAAAGTCCGCAGATCCATGCCCCGCCTCTGAAGATGCGTTGCGAACGAATGTCTCAGGATGTGAGGATGCAGCCTGTTTTTCGATATGCCGGCCCTCGATCCTCTCTTCCTGAGAATGTTCCACAAGTCCTGCCTGTTCATGGGCAGGCCGTTTCTCGATACGAAGAGAAATCCTCCCGAAGAGTCGGGCGAAGCGCACAGTTTCGGGCGAATTTCCGAGATATACTTCCTCACCGTTTCCCTGAGCGCTCCGACGTAAGGCAGTACGCGCTCCTTGCGTCCTTTTCCCCTCACATACAGCACCCCGCCGGATTCGTTTATATCCGACAATTTTATAGACACAAGTTCGCTGGCCCTGAGCCCGCAATCGTACGCCATCTCGATCATCGTCCTGTCGCGCCCGCCCAACGCCCCGTCGCCGCGCCGCGTTTCGATGAGCCGGTTTATCTCGCCTTCGGTCATAACCTGCGGAAGCGTTTTCTCCCTTTGCGGAATCGGAATCTTCGCAACGGAATCAGTCCTGCCGTCGTACGCCAGAAATTTGGCGAAACTGGCCAGAGCCGCCGCTTTTCTGTTTCTGGTTCCGGCGGACATGCCCTCCGCCGCCAGGCGGGTTATATACCGCGAGACCGCCCCGACGCTCACGGGGTAAAGTTTCTGCCCCGTCTCGGCGCAGAACTTTTCCCACGATTTGAGGTCGTTCGCGTACGCCCTGACGGTATTCGGGCTGGCGTCGCGCTCATAGCGCATATAATCGAGGAAATCCTCTATGACCCCTCCGCCCGCCCCGTCCGCGGCGCGCGTCACCGCGGCTTCGACGCCCCGTACAGCCACCAGTATACTCCGTACAGGCTTTTCGCGTCCCTTATCCCGCCTTCTTCGGCAAGACTCAGCACCGCTTCTTTCGAGAAAAACGACGGCACGATGAACTCGTCCTCGTCTAACGGCAGTTCGTCCAACGTCAAATCGGTGGCGTAATACATTATCAGCAGCTCGTCACTGAAACCGGGAGACGTGTAAAATTCGCCCATTTTCGATATTTTTCCGGGCTTCCATCCCGTCTCCTCGCGAAGTTCCCTCTCCGCCGCCGCCGCGCAATCCTCGCCCGGCTCGACGATGCCGGCGGGGAGTTCTATCAGCGCTTCTCCAGCCGGATATCTGAATTGGTTTATCAGCAGTATTTCGTTTCTGTCGTTCTCGGCGAGAATCACGACGGCCCTGGCGTGTTCGACGACTTCCCGAGACCTGATCCTGCCGTCCGGAAGTTTCACTTTATCTACGCGCAGGTTCAATATCCTTCCTTTATAAATTATCTCGCCGGATACCCGCTCCTCCCTGAGTTCATCGGGCTCAAAACTTCTTCCCTTCGTTCCGCTCATACCAAACGCTCCTCCGCCGTTAACCGCAATCCGTTTTTCCACGATTCCCCCGACTGCCGTTTCCTGCCTTCCGGCAGCACCGCGATCAGCTCCAGAAATCCGTCGCCGCAGACCACGGCGGGCGCGCCTTTCCCCAGACGAAGGCTCCCCGCCGCGACGTGCGGCTTTTCTCCATTTTCCCAGCGACCCGGACGGGCCGCCAATACCGACAATCTCCTGCCGGCCAGCGTCGTCCACGCTCCCGGCCTGGGCGACAGCGCGCGAACCAGATTGGCGATCTGCGCGGCCGGTTTATTCCAGTCGATTCGCTCCTCGTCCGCCGTTATCTTATGGGCGTACGTCGCCTCGGCGTCGTCCTGGGGAACGAAGTTCCATGACCCGATCGGATTTCGGGCGGCGAATTCGGCAAACATTCTGCCCCCCGTCTCGGCGGCCCTGTCGCGCACCGTCATGAAATTTTCTTCCGGCCCGACTTCGACGCGCTCTCTCAGCAACACCGGCCCCGAGTCCATCCCCCGTGAGAGTTTGAACACCGAGACGCCTATTTCGCCCGCCCCATCCATAAGCGCCCTCTGTATAGGCGCGGCCCCCCTGTACAGGGGCAGGGCGGACGGATGTATATTGAGGCACCCTACGCGTTCCGTTTCCGACAGCAAAGGCTCCCGGACAAACTGCCCGAAATCCGTCACGAACGTAAAATCCACGCCGAAGTCGCTTTTCATGCGCGAAACGCGGGGATCTTCCGAAACGTCCGGCGATTCTATCAGCGGAACCCCGGCCATCGCGCCGGATACGAATTCCCCCACCGGCGAACGCGATGTTTTTTTCCCCCTCCCGGCGGTGCGTGACGGAGAAGTCACCACAAAAGAGGGCGTCTTCCAGAGAGCCAGCGTTTCGAGGCACTTGACCGCAAACGATCCGGTTCCAAAAAAAGCGTATCTCAGCGCTTCGTTCATCATCAGCGGTCTTTTTTGCTCATTTTTTTGCGTATGAACGCGCGCTTGAGCGCCGAAAGATTATCTATCAAAAGTTTGCCGTCGAGATGGTCAGTCTCGTGAGAAAAAACCCTGGCGAGATAACCCTCCGCGGTTTCGTCATGACGTTCGCCGTTTTCGTCGCGGTATATTATCCTGATTTTGGCGGGACGGGTGACTTCCTCGTATATGCCCGGGAAACTCAGGCACCCTTCGTCAACTTTTTCGGCGCCCTCGGTCTCGACGATACTGGGATTTACGATTACGCGCCTGTCCCCTTCCCAATCCGCCACGAACAATCTGACCGATCTTCCGACCTGAGGAGCGGCAAGCCCGACGCCCTTCGACAGGTACATCGTCTCCCACATATCCGCCACAAGTTTTTTCAGCTCGTTTCCGAATTCGCTCACTTCGGACGCCGCCACGCGAAGGGCCGGATCGGGGTATTCCAAAACGTTCAATATAGCCATGAGAAACTATCGCTCCCGCATCACAAATCTTTTTTACCATTTTATCAGCTATGGTTAGGTTTTTATACCTCGGGAACGAAAATTGCGCGTTTTGTCGGAGAAAAGATGTATCCTTTAAAAAAATGACAGCGCGTTAAACGTCAGCGGGCCGCCCGAGAGGAGGGAATCATAATGGATATGGCATTTGTCGCTATATTCGGCGTTATAGCCGTTTTTGGTATTTTACTTTATTGCATGTTTATCACGAGAAGGACGGTATTGAGGATATTCGGATGGACTGTAGGCATTTTTATAATCGGATTCATTTTCATCAATATCATTGACCGGATAAATTCACCAAACGCCGCCGTGGAGGCCAGCGCGATCATCAATGACCTGCGAAATCTGCGTCAAGAAGCTATTCTATTCAACAGTGAATTTAAAACATGGCCGCTACCGGGGCAGGAAGCGAGCCTCGACGCGTACAGCGGCCGTCCTATAGTGCTCGCCGAGCCCCCCAGATTCGCCAAAGTGATGTTGGCCGATAAATCGGGCGACGCCGATGGCCCGGCTGAACTTTACATCGGCGTCGAACTGATTCCCGAAAAAAACGGAACGGCAAATATCCAAAAAAGGCTCGCCGGAATTGCAAAAAAATCGGCCTATCTTTTTCAGCGGCCGACATCAGGCGACGTATACAAATCCGGCATCAGCGTATATATGCAAGTATTTTGACGCACCGAGCGCCGTCATTGGCACACATTTTCAAAATCTGACCTCGCTTCCGCCCCATTCGACCACCGTGAAACCTTTGCGCTCGAAAGGGACGAACTCCTGTGGCGGTATCCTCATCGGATGGTACAGGGGTTTGAACGCCATGAACACCCTCAGCACGCTGTCCGGTTCGGGCGTTATATAAAGCGTCGCGTTGTCCGTGTAGGCCTCACCCTGGAACGACACCAGGTTATATCTGTTTTTCTCCATCAACGGCAGCCAATACACGATGAACTCGTTGTACTCCCTCGGAGTCAAGCCCATTAACGATAGTTTTTCCCGCAGGAATTCCGCGGCGTCATGCCCGGCCACGACAAAGCCGGAACTGAAGTCGAACTTCATCGCGGAGTCGCCGTCCCAGAACAGGTACGAGTACTCCAATCCGTCGGCGCGGTTTATGATCGTGCCGTCGGGATACGCCGTGACGCGCCAGCCGTCGTCGTATTTTGGGTATGTGCTGCGGAGCCTGCCGTTGTAATCGAGCGAAACCGCGACGTCCGTCGGCTGTTCGGGATATAGATATATGACAGGCTTCGCCGAACCCGTAGCGACAAGCATCATTCCCGCCAGTATCATCAACACAATAATAATTACAACATAAGGAAACAACCTGCGCGGCGGGTCACTCTCGTGCCGCCACGCTCTGATTATCAAATCCCACAGGCGGGATTTTTTATCCTCCGCGCGCTCGTAAGTTTTCTCGGGCTCAGATTCCAAAACGGAACGCCTCCCCATGAATCATCGTAATTTATATTATAATGAACGCGCGTTAAACGTCAACGAGCCGCCCGCGAGGAGGAAATCATATGATTGCGTTCTATATGCTTTTTGGCGCTATCGCCGTTTTCGGCGTTTTGCTTTATTTCATGCTCATCACGAGAAGAACAGTATTGAGGGTATTCGGATGGACTGCATTCTTTTTTGCGGTCGTATTCATTATTATTGCCCGGCCAAGCTCATCGAACACAGGCGCGGAGTCCACTAAAATCATCAATGATCTGCGGAATCTGCGTTCAGCGGTTCTTCTGTTCTATGGTGATCTTAAAACGCTGCCGCTGCCGGGACAGGAAGCGAGCCTCGACGCGTATCTCGACCGCCCCATAGTGCTCGCCAATCCTCCCAGGCACGCCAAGGTAATGTTAGTAGATAAATCGGACGACGCCGATGGCCCGCCCGAGCTTTACATCGGCGTAGAACTGATTCCCCAAAAAAACGGAGGGGCAGGCATCCAGAAAAAATTAGCCGCGCGTGCGGACGACGCCAAGCTTTTACAGCAACCGGCATCCGGCGAAATATACCAATCCGGTCTCATCGCATATATGCAAGTATTTTGACGCATCGAACGTTCCTTTTGGCGCTGGGCAGAGCTAGAAATTTAAAATTTTTGCTGATATTAGTTATAATAAACACGCGTTGAACGTCAACAAGCCGCCCTAGAGGAGGGAATCATAATGGGCATGAATGTTGTCGCTGTATTATACTCTACCGTCGTTATTGGCGTTTTGCTTTATTTCATGTTCGTTACGAGAAGGACGATCTTGAGGGTATTAGGATGGGCTGTAGGCATTTTTACAATCGTACCAATTTTCTTCGGTTTAATCATTTTCCTTTTATATGTCCTGTTAAACCCAGAGACCGTAGGCATGAAGCGGGCCAGGATCGTCAACGACCTGCGTGGTCTGAGTAATGCAGCGCTTCTGTTCTACAGTGAATATAAAACGTGGCCGCTGCCGGGGCAGGAAGCGAGCCTCGACGCGTACCTCGACCGTCCCATAGTGCTTGCCGAGCCTCCCATATACGCCAAGGTGATGTTGGCCGATAAATCGGGTGACGCCGGCGGTATGCCCGAACTTTACATCGGCGTCGAACTGATTCCCGAAAAAAACGGAACGGAAGACGTTCAGAGAGTGCTCTCCGCAACCGCGAACGGCACCGGGCTCTTACAGCAACCGGCGACACACGACATATACAGCATATACAGATCCGGCCTCATCGTATATATACGAATATATGGCATGGAGGGCGCCATTGCCATCAATGACCTGCAATATCTGAGTGAAGCGGCGCGTAGGTTCTATGAGGAATATGAAACGTGGCCGGTGCCGGGACAGGAAGCGAGCCTCGACGCGTACTGCGACCGTCCGATAGTGCTCGCCGAGCCCCCCAGATACGCCAAGGTGACGTTGACCGATAAATCGGGTGATGCTAACAGCCCACCTGAGATTTATATCGGTGTCGAATCGATTTCCGCAAAATACGGATCATCAGTCGCTGAACAATTTCTCGCCAGAAAAGCGGGAAGCATCGGGCTTTTACAGCAACCGGTGTCAGGCGACATATATAAATTCGGCCTTAGCGTATATATGCGAATACAATGAACGCGCGTTAAACGTCAGCGAGCCGCGCGAGAGGAGGGAATCATAATGTATATGGAAGTTGTCGCTATGTTCAGCATTATCGCCGTTTTGGGCGTTTTACTTCATTGTATGTTCGTCACAAGAAGGAGGATATTGAGGATATGCGGATGGACTGTAAGTATTTTTACAATCGGAGTCATGCTCATAAATATCGAGGCAAGTTCACGCGTTAGGAAAGAGCCCACGAGGATCATCAATGACCTGCGGAATCTGCGTAGCGCCGCGCACATGTTCTTTAAGGAATTTGAAACGTGGCCGCTGCCGGGACAGGAAGCGAGCCTCGACGCGTTTTGCGGCCGTCCGACAGTGCTCGCCAAGCCTCCCAGATTCGCCAAGGTGGCGTTGATCGACAAGCCACCGGATGCCGATGACACGCCCGAGCTTTACATCGGCGTCGAACTGATACCCCAAAAAAACGAAGCTACAAGCATCCAGGAAGACCTCGCCAGAAGAGCAAAATCCGTCGGGCTTTTACAGCAACCGGTGTCAGGCGACGTATACAAATCCGGCCTCAGCGTATATATGCAAGTATTTTGACGCACCGAGCGCCGTCATTGGCACACATTTTCAAAATCTGACCTCGCTGCCGCCCCATTCGACCACCGTGAAACCCTTGCGATCGAAGGGGACGAACTCCTGCGGCGGTATCCTCATCGGATGGTACAGCGGTTTGAACGCCATGAACACCCTCAGCACGCTGTCCGGTTCGGGCGTTATATAAAGCGCCGCGTTGTCCGTATAAGCCTCGCCCTGGAACGACACAAGATTGTATCTGTTTTTCTCCATCAACGGCAGCCAGTACACGATGAA
>JAISDQ010000174.1 GCA_031264605.1 Synergistaceae bacterium
CCGCACTTGCCGACGCCGCAGGTCATTCTCATTTCGAGCGTAGTATACAGCCTGTCTAAGGGCAGGCCCATTTCGGTCAGAGATTTCTGCACGGCTTTTATCATTACCGGCGGCCCGCAAAGTATGGCGTACGTGCCGCTCAAGTCGAGAGCGAGGCCGCGCACTAGGTTGTGCGGGAAACCGACCAGTTCGTTCCAGCCCGGTTCCGGGTTGTCGACTGCGAGGCGAACGTTTGTGCCCGAATCCGCCCTCCACGCGCCGTACTCGTACGCGAAGCAGTGATCCCCGGCCGTGCGCGCGGCGAGAAGCATGTCGATCCTGCCGTATCTGGCGCGCCTGGAGCCGTCGAGGACGTACAGAATGAAAGGACGGAGCGGGGCGAGGCCCAGGCCCCCCGCGATGAAAAGCAGATCGCCGCCCTCCATTTTCTCCATGGGGAACGTATTGCCGAACGGGCCGCGTATCCAGACGCAATCGCCCTCGCGCAGGCAGTGTATCATATCGGTGACGCGCCCGGCGCGTTTTATTGTTATCTCGAAATATCCGCGCTCCAGCGGGGATGAGGCAAATCCGAACGGACATTCGCCGACGCCCGGCACGCTGAATTCTACGAACTGGCCCGGCATGAACTCCATTGGACTGCCGTCGGTGAACTGCAGCCTGAAAGTCTTGACGTCGAGTTCGGGCGAGGCGGTCTCCTGTATTATTTTCTCGATGCGCGCCTTAGACGGCAGGTAAGGGTTGGCGCTCATTTTTCCGCCTCCGTCAGCGACTCGACTATGGATTTTATGTTTATCCCGACCGGGCAGCTTCTGACGCATCTTCCGCAGCCGGTGCAGGCGATATGGCCCGTGTTCTGCGCTACGTAGAGATATTTGTGAAGCACCCTCTGACGGTAGCGGGCGGCCCTCGACGCGCGCGGGTTATGCCCCGACGCGTGCAGCGTGAAGCGCGGGAACATACAGCTGTCCCAGCAGCGGTAACGGCCGGTGACGCCGTTCTCGGTCACGTCCCTGAACTCGAAACAGTGGCAGGTGGGACAGATATAAGTGCACATGCCGCATCCCTGACACGCCGCCGCGGCGTCCTCCCAATCGATGAGGCCGAAAAATTCCTTCTCTCCGCGCCCGAGGTCGAGTCCAAGGGCGCGTCCGCGTGTGACGCCTACGCGCGCCGGCGCGGGTTTGACGTCCGCGGTGCCCGGGAACTTCGCCAGCGCCTCGGCCCCTCTGCCGCTAAGGTGTGTCACTTTGAACGCCCCCTCTCCCCGCGCGCGTTCCAGCAATATATCGCAAAAATCCGAGAACTTCATGTCGAGCCCCAGCGCGTCGCAGAAACAGCCCGGCTTCCTGGCGTCGCAAGCCAGCCCGATTACGAGACCGCGCGCTTGTCTTTGCTCGAAGAACGGGTCCTTGTAACGCCCATTCAAAAATACCGCGCGCATCACGCGGAGCGCTTCGAGGTCACAGGGGCGCGCGCCGGTCACGGCGACCGGCCTGGGTTCCGGCTCGCTCTCCGCCTCGCCGTCCTGGAAGGTGATGAGCCGTTCGACCTGAGGGAAGTAAAATTCCTTCGGCGCTTTGTAGCTTACCGAGTCGTCCAGGACAAAATCTTCCGGCGCGCCCTCGCGGAATTCCACGATTTTCCCGTCGCGCACCGGGCCCGCGAGACGCATGGCCGGCTCCAGAGAAGCCAGAAATTGCCTGAAGACATGTTCGCCGATGACGTCAGTCATGCTTACCGTCCTTCCAGAACCCCGTCTCCGGGTCGTCGGATTTGAAGGTCAGAAGCGCCGAGGGCGTTTGGGCGTCCATGCCGGCCCTGAATCCGTATTCTTCCTCCACGAAAACGGTCGCCGCCCTGATCAGATACCGCGCGTCCACGCCCGACGCGCATACGTTCTCGCACGCGCCGCACTCCACGCACCTGCCGGCGAGGTGCATCGCGCGTCCGAGATGGTACGTCATCTTAGCGCCGACGTCCGGCCTGGCCGATTGCCAGCTCGGAACGCCCCTGTCCATGAAACACGTCTCGCAGTAACAGCCGTAGCACGCCTGCCTGCACGAAAAACAGAGTATGCACTTGTCCATCTCGCGCCTGAAACGTTCGGGAGAAAAATCCTCCGCCGCGTCCCGCGTCCCGCGGGCGGTTTCCGGCGCGCCGGTTATCTCGGCGTCGCACACGGGCGCGCGGCGCGTTCCGCACTCGGCGCAGGCTCGCAGCGGCGCGCCCGAGCCGTCGGTCATTCCGGCGCACTCCATTCCTATTATGAATACGTCCTTCCTCTCCAACTGCCGCTCAGTGACGAGCGAGGCGACCGCCCGCGCGTCGCACGGCTTGGCCGCGATGGCGGCCGGGCCGTCCCTGCCGATGAGGTACCGGGCGATGGAGGGGACGCAGCGGGAGTTCCACGAGAGACGTTTCGCGTTCCCGGCGGTTTTGGCTATGAGGGGAGGCGACAGGCCCGTGTCAGGCGACTGAGGCCCGAAGCCGGCGACCGACTTCACTTTTCCGTCGCGCAACAACGATTCGCACAGCTCGCGGAGCGATTTTTCCTGGGATTCGAAGCTCACTGGCTATCGCCTCCGGCTATCCGGTTTGGCCCCAGCGCCTTCACGGCATTGGCCACGCCGCGCGCCACTTCGGCGAAGCGCGCGCCTTCCGAGGCGCTCACCCATGTGAAATGCACGCGATCCGGGTCGATTCCGGCGGACGATAGGAGTTTTTTCAGTACCGCGAACCTGCGGCGCGCGTACATATTGCCCGCGAGGTAGTGGCAGTCGCCGGGATGGCAGCCGCTCACCATTACGCCGTCGGCCCCGTCGATCAGGGCTTTGATTATGAATATGGGATTGACGCGCCCCGAGCAGGGCACGCGTATTATCCGCATGTACGGGGGGTACTGCTGACGGCCCGTTCCGGCGAGATCGGCGCCGGCGTAGCTGCACCAGTTGCAGAGGAAGGCCGCTATGACCGGAGTCCATTCGTTCACGGCTTCACCGCCTCGTCACCGGCAGCAGGCCGAAGCGCCGCGCAGCAGGTATTCGAGTTCGTTAATGACCTGAGCGTCGCTGAAACCGTTTATGTCGATCGCGCCGCACCGGCAGACCGCGCTGCACGTGCCGCACCCCTTGCACAGGACTTCGTTGACCGCGGCTTTTTTAACGGCGCGCCCGCGTATGACGGTCTCCTCGATGTTTACGGCCTTGTACGCGCACACGCTCTCGCACGCCCCGCAGGCGGCGCAGAGGTTCGCGTCCACCCTGGCGATGGCGCCCTCGGTTTCGAGGTAATCGCGGCTCAGGACCGTGGCCGCCCTTGCCGCGGCGGCGCGGCCCTGAACCATGCACTCGCGCGTGTTTTTTGGGCTGTGCGCCAGTCCGGCCAGATACACGCCCTCGGTGGCGAAGTCGACCGGACGGAGTTTCGCGTGCGCTTCCATGAAAAATCCGTCCTGATTGAGAGGCGTCTTGAGCATCTGCGCCAGGCGGAAGTTCTCCGCCGCGTCGGGTTCCATGGCCGCCGCAAGCGACACGATATCCGCTTCAAGCGTCACGGCCCGGGCCAATATAGGATCGTCCACAGTGACCTCGGCGCGCCCGCCGCGTTCTTCCACGTTGGGGAGGGTGCCGTCGGCGAAGCGAATAAACTGAACGCCCGCCGCGCGCGCCCTCGCGTACAGGTCTTCGTTCGTGCCGTAGCTCCGCATCTCGCGATAGAGTATAGATACGGTCGCCTCGGGGCGCTCCTCCCTCACGCGTATAGCGTTACGTAACGCCTGCGCGCAGCAGACCCGCGAGCAGTACGGGCGTTTTTCGCCGCGCGAGCCGGCGCACTGTATCATCACGATATCGCGCGCGCCGCCGGGCAGAGATGAATTCGCGAGCATACGCTCCATATCCATGTGCGTCATCACGGATTTATTCGCGCCGAAGCCGTATCCTTCCGGGACCGTCTCGCCCGCGCCGACGGCGACGACGACGACTCCGTGCGTCACTTCCACGCTTCCGCGCCCCGTCTCGACCGTCGTCCTGAAGTTTCCAACGTAGCCCTCCAGGGCCGAGATAATCGACGAAACGTGTACCTCGATATTGGGATCGTCTTCGGCCGAGCGCACCACGTCCTCCACTCTCGGGCGAAGCGGCCTTCCGGCGCTGTCTCCGGCGAGGAAACGGGCGTGCCCGCCGAGTTCTCCCGCCCGCTCCACTACGTGCGCGCGATAGCCCATCTCCGACAGTTCGCGCGCGCAGGCGAGGCCGGCCATTCCTCCGCCTATCACCAGAGCCGCGTGATCTACGGGAATTTTCTTCCGCGAAAGCTGTCTAGCGCCCACCGCTTTGCCTACCGCCATGGCCAGGAGCTGTTTGGCTTTTTCGGTGGCCGACGCTCTGTCGTCCATGTGCACCCAACTGCATTGGTCGCGTATGTTGGCCATGGTGAAGAGGTAGGGATTGAGCCCGGCCGACGTCAGCACGTTTCTGAAAAGGGGCTCGTGCGTGCGCGGCGTGCAGGACGCCACCACCACGCGGTTCAAAGCGTACTCGCGGATGCGGTCGGCTATCGCCTTTTGCGCGTCGACGGAGCAAGTGAAGAGCGATTCGCCGGCGAAGACGACGAACGGCAGGGTTCGCGCGTGTTCCACGACCTCGCTCACCGACACGTACCCGCCGATGTTGACCCCGCAATGACATACGAACACGCCTATGCGGACAGGCTCCTTGCTCACGTCGCGCTCGGCCGGCGGCGTGGTTTCCGTGAAAAATTCCGCGTAGTCGCGGTACAGGTCTATCTCAGACAAGCGCGCGAATTTCGCCGCGCCGGCGGCCGCCGCGCTCGCTTCCACCACCGTCTCAGGGATGTCCTTAGGCCCGGCTGCCGCGCCGCAGACGAGGACGCCGCGGCGGGAAGTTGCCGGGGAAGTGAAATCATCGGCGTGCACGAAACCGTTGATATCCGTCTTGACGCCCAGGCGTCCGTAAAGGGCTCGCGCCCCGGGGGAGGGTTTCATGCCGACCGAGAGGACGACCAGGTCATAGCGCGCCGCCGAAACGCCCCGTTCACTTTGTTCAGAGCAGGCTGTCAGAATCAACTCGCCCGTCACGCCGTCGCGCGCGACGCCTCCCGCCCGGCTTCTTATGAAGTTGACGCCGTACTTGTTTTTCGCCGTGTCTATGTATCTGTCGAAGTCCTTCCCGTGGGCGCGCATGTCCATATAATAGATATCGATGGCCGTGACGCCGGAGAGGTGTTCCTTCGTTATGACCGCCTCCTTGGCGGCGTACATGCAGCAGACCGCGGAACAGTAAGGCGCGCCGCACTGAACGTCGCGCGACCCCACGCACTGGATGAAAGCGACGCGTCTGGGGGGCTTGCCGTCCGACGGACGCCGCACGTGCCCCTCGTATGGGCCCGACGCCGACAGTATGCGCTCGTACTCCAGGCTCGTCACCACATCGGCGTATCTGCCGTACCCCAGTTCCGGCGGTATCTCGGCGCTGGTCTCGTAACCCGCCGCCAGCACTACGGCGCTCACATCGATCCCGTACGTATCACCGCGCTCGCCGTGCCTGACAGCGTTCGACTGACACGCTTCCTCGCACATCCCGCACTCGCTGCACACCGAGCAGTCGACGCACCTGCGCGCCTCGGCGAGAGCCGCCGCCTCGCCGTATCCCGCCTCGGCCTCGTTGAAGGTGGATACGCGGAGCTTCATGTCTATCATTGGCATCGGCGAGCGGGGGGAATATCGTTTTGACTTCGTATCTATGCTTTCGAGCGGAGTCTGCGGCAAGACCGAGGGGCGCACACTTTCGTTTTTGCCCTCCAGGTAATTTGTTATAGCCACTGCGGCCGCGTTTCCGTCGGCTATGGCGTCTATCGCCGTGGCCGGGCCGCGCACGGCGTCGCCGCCCGCGAACACGCCGTCGATCCCGGTCGAAAGCGACGGGTCGGTCTTTATGACGCCGGAGCGGCCGAAGGATATGAGTTCGCCCTTCGACGCGGCTTCGCGGTCGACCCTCTGGCCGATTGCCGTTATTATCGTGTCGGCCTCCATTAGGAAATCCGATCCCTCTACCGGAACCGGCATCCTCCGCCCGGAGGCGTCGCGGTCTCCCAGTTCGTTTCTGACGCATACGAGGCCCTCTAGCGCGCCAGAGCGGATCGCCGCCTCTTTGGGCGAGACCAGTTCAGCGATCTTGACTCCTTCTTCCATCGCGTGGAGCAGTTCCCACTCGTTGGCCGGCATCTCGGCCTTCGTCCGGCGGTAGGCTACTGTGACGCCGCACCCGAGGCGCACGCACGCGCGGGCGGCGTCCATGGCCACGTTGCCGCCGCCGACCACCGCGACGCGGCGTCCCAGATCGGGGCGTTCGCCCTCGTTCACCCGTCTCAGGAAATCCACGCCCGATATCACGCGCTCGTGTTCCTCGCCGGGGACGCCCATCTTCATGTCCGCCTGCGCGCCTATCGCGACGAATATCGCCCTGTACCCGTCAGCTTTCAGCGACGAGACGGTGAAATCGCGCCCGAGCGCGAGGCAGGTTTTGATTTCGACGCCGAGGTCCGTGATCATCTTGATCTCCCGCCTGAGCACCGACTTGTCGAGCCTGTAATCGGGGATCCCGTAGAGCAGCATCCCGCCGGGCTCGCCGCGCGACTCGAACACCACCGGCCTATAGCCTTTGAGAGCGAGCCGGTACGCGCAGTTCAAGCCGGCCGGCCCCGCCCCCACTATGGCGATCTTGGCGTCTTTGCGCGTTTCGAGGGAAGCGAACGCCGGTATTCCGCCGGTTTTCACCTCGTGATCTGCTATGAAGCGCTTCAGGGAAGCTATCGAGACGGGGGACTCGACGTACTGTCTCGTGCAGGCGCTCTCGCAGGGATGAAAGCATATCCTGCCCAGAACGCCGGCGAACGGCGTCGTGCGGCGCACCACCTTCAGCGCGTCGCCGTAGCGTCCCTCGGCGATGAGCGCGACGTAGCTGTGGGCGTCGAGGGACGCCGGACAGTTGAATTTGCAGGGGGACGTGCCCTTTTTGTCTATGACCGCCTTGTTCGGAACCGCCTGGGCGAACGGCTTGTATATAGCGGCTCTCGTACCCATGCCCGTGTCGAACTCGGATTTGACCTTTATCGGACAGACTTTCACGCAGTCGTCGCATCCCTTGCAGCTCTCCTCGTCGACGTATCGGGGGCGGCGTCTCACGGTCGCCCTGAAATTCGGCGCGTCGCCTTCTAGCGAGACGAGGTCGCTCATGGTGAGCGTCTTGACGAGCGGGTGATTGAAACAGCCCGTCACCTTCGGGGCCAGGATGCAGGCCGAACAGTCGTTGGTGGGGAATGTCTTGTCGAGCTGCGCCATCCTGCCGCCGATGGAAGGGCCGCTCTCCACGAGGAAGACGGGTATGCCCATGTCCGCCAGGTCGGTGGACGCCTGTATTCCGGCTATGCCGCCTCCGAGAACCATCACGGGTTTTTTCACGCGGCGCTCTCCCCGAGGAGCCCCTTTACTTTTTCGAGCATTTTTTTGCGGTATTCCTCGTTCGCCTCGTCGACCCGGGCCGAAATTTCGGCGCTGAAATATCCCTGCTCCACGGAGAGTTCGCGAAGCGCCCTCACGATATCGGAGAACCGTACGTCCTGCGGACAGTGGGCCGTGCAAGCGTGACACTGGTAGCACTTCCATATTGCGCCGCCGCCCAGCACCTCGTCTTTCAGCCCCGCGAATATCCTGCGCATCGTGAGCCTTGGGTCGAAATCGCCGTCGAGCGCGCTTATCGGGCAGCCAGCCGTGCAGGTTCCGCACAGGAAACAGTTCGGCGCGCGGTCTCCGCCCGGACGCGAGGCGACTTCGTTCCTGAAATTCATGTCTGTTTTGTCTCGGGCCATGACCCTTCCTCCAATTTTTCGTCAAATGACGGGCGCGGCAGCATCCCCGCCAGTTCCGATATCGTCTTTACCGCGCTTTCCCATCCTATCGCCATGACGTGAACGCCGGCGACTCCCTCGATATTTTTCAGCTCGCCTATCAGGTCGAGGGCGATGCCGATCCCCTCTTCCTCCTTGTTTTTGGCGTCCCGCATGCGCCTCAGGGCGCTCTCGGGAATGTCCATGCCGGGCACGAGCGCCGTCATCTCCATCGATTTCTGGGTTTTGTTCACCACTACGCCCGCGATTATCCGCGCGCGTTCATGGAAGCCTAACGCGCGCACGGCTTCCATCCAGTCCCTGAATTTCGCGATGTCGTATATCCCCTGCGTCTGGACGAATTTCGCCCCGGCGCGGATTTTTTTGCCGAGCCTTATCAATTGGAGTTCCCGCGGATCGGCGAATGGGTTCGCCGTGGCGCCCGGAAAGATATCTATCGGGGTTTTCAGCCTGCTCCCGCCCATAAAGAGCCCGTCGTCGGCCATGCCTCTCACGGCGTCGAGGAGCTGTATGCTGTCCACGTCGTACACGTTTTTGCTCGCCGGATGATTGCCGAAACTCTGATGGTCGCCCGACAGTATCAGCACATTGCGCAATCCCAGCGCGCAGGCCCCCAGCAGGTCGCTCTGGAGCGCTATGCGGTTGCGGTCCCTGCAAGTCATCTGGATTATCGGCTCGACGCCCTCCGTATATGCCAGATACCCCGCCGCGATGCTGCTCATGCGCACTATGGCCGTCTGGTTGTCGGTGATGTTCGCTGCGTCGACGAAACCCTTGAGAGAACGCGCCTTTTTCCTGACGTTCTCCGCGTCGCCGCTCATCGGCGGGCCTATCTCCGCGGTGAACGAGAACCGCCCGCTGTCGAGCACCCGGCGGAAGTTGCTCGCGGCCGCGCTACTCACCGTCATTGTCCCCGACCGTCACGTCGGCCCGGACCAGTTTGCGGGGGCCGCCGTCACGGCTGGCGCGCCAGTCGCGGGCGGGGTTGATTTCTAACAGTCGGTCGGTCTGGTTTATACGCTTCAGCCTGTCGTAAATCAACTGCCACGCGCAGTCGGCGTCGGCATTTATCTCGCACCTGCCTCCGCTCGAACCGCCGCAGGGGCCGTTGAAATGGCTCTTGGCGCATCGCGATACCGGGCATATTCCGCCTGTTTTCTCCAGCACGCAGTCGCCGCACCCCTGACACATCTCTGTCCAGAACCCCAGTCCGCGGTTCACGCCTATGAACGTGGTGTCGAGCCCCGGGACGATTATCTTGTACGGGTACTTCTCGGCCATGAACTGCACTCCAGCGCCGCATCCGAGGCTCAGGACACATTCGGCGCCGTATATTTCGGCCCGATCGTCGAGCGCGTCGAGGAATTCCATGTCACACTGCCGTATGACCGATGTCACGGTCACTTCGACGTCCCTGCCGCCGGCGCGCGCCTTCTTTCTTATGAGCGAGGCGATTTCGAGCGCCTGGGCCTCGCCTCCAGCCATCGAGACCGCCACGCAGGTTCCGCACGCCACCACGGCCACGTTCGAGTACGGTTCGACCATCCTCAGTATTTCGTCTATATTCTTCCGTTCGGCGACTATCACGACGCCGTCTCCAAATCAGGTTCCGAGCGGCCGTGGCGCGTCATGAAATCCACGACGGCGTCCGCGAGCGCCCGCGGCATGGCGTGTGATACCTGAACAGTCGCTACGTCCATGCCCGAGAGGCCGGCAAGTTTCAGCGCGTCGGCCATCTGTCCGGCTTGAAGGCAGGCGCGTTTGTTGCCGTCGAAGTGCGCGCACGCGCCGTCGGGGCATACGGCCGCCATGACGCCGCCGTAATTTTCGAGAGCCCGGCCCAGTTCCCCGGCCGATATCCGGCCGCCGCACGGGACGGCGCGTATATCAACGTCCGCCGCCAGAGCGCCCATGAAGGAGAGCGCTTCGCCGATTGCCTCGTTCGCGCCGTTCTCGCAGCACATTATCAGGGTTCTGTGCCCGCAGGCGCGCCCTGGTGATTCATAATCCCTTTCGCCGGCGAGGGCAATGGCGCTGCATGGGCAGAGCGAGACGCATATGCCGCACCCCTCGCAGGCTGAGACCATGTTTTTCATGGCCCGCGCGGCGGTATCGGGCGTCATCGCGGCGTGAGGGCAGGCCCTCTCGCACGTGCGGCAGAGGACGCACTTGTTTCCGTCAATTTCGGCTCGCGCCCTGCCGTCCCGAAACCCCGCCGCGTCCCTTTTCGCGTCGCGGAGTATGAAGGCGAAGGTTTCACCGGCCCGGAGGGCGGCGTCCCGCCCGATATGGTAGACGCCCCGGCGCGAAGTGCGCACAGGTTCGAGGAAATGTCTGTCCTCCACGAGGAAGCCGCCCTTGCCGGCCCTGAGCCCGAATACGCGCGCCGCGGCCCTGAACCTGCCCCCTACGTCACGCGCGCCGTCCGAATATATATGATCCGTCGAAATTTCGTATTCGAGCGCCCCGTCGCTCGCGGCGATTTTAAATACGCCGCCGGCCCGGGTTATTTTCAATTCATCGTATTTTACAAAGACGGCTCCGGCGTTCCTCGTCTCCGAGTAGAGCGTCTCCGATTCGTAATCGGCTGTGCGCGCGAAACGCGACAGATAGTACGCGCGGCGTTTTTTCGCGGCCAGCGCCCCGGCCGCGCCGAGCGCGCGGATCGCGGCGTGCGCGGGCGATTCGCGGAAATAATCCAGCAGGAACACGTCGGGATATTCGCGTGAGCGGGACGTCATTTCTTCGGGCGAACGCGCGAAAAGGCCTTCGACCGCCCCTCCGTCTATCGGCTCCGGCTCGCAGGCCGGAAGTTCGGTCAGCAGGACGAAGGCGGCTTCGATTTCTTCCCCGCCGGCCGCGGCGCGAAAATCCCCGACCTCGCCCTCGAATTTCGTTATGCCGCTTATATCCTCCGCCGTCTTCACGCCGACGCCGCGCGACTCGAAAAATTCGCGCGCGGCCCGGTTTATATCGCTCTTTCCGGCGATCAGCAGGTTCATAGTTCCTCTGTAATGGCGTCGGCGGCGAGTATAGCGTCGTGGCGCGTCTCGGCTATAGTCATGGGGCGTTTTGCCGTGCCGGCCACGTGGACGCCGCGCTTGCCTCGCGCCCTCAGGAAACCGTTTTCGTCCAGTTCAAGCCCGAAGACCTCCGCCGAACGCCAGTTATCGCGCGCGGGATGAATTCCCTCGCTCAGCACTACCATGTCGAAATCCCTCCGACGCCTTCCTTCCGCGGGATCGTCGTATTCGACGCTCGCGGGGCGTCCGCCGGTCACCCGGCTAGGGCGGCATTTGACGAAATCGGCGCCAAGCGAGCGCATCTCCGCGAAGACGTCGGCGTTTGCCGCCGCCTGAAGTTCCATGTAAAAAAAAGTGAAGCGGCAATCGGGATAATGATGCCTGATCACGCGGGCCATTCTGGTCGAGTACGCGCAGCAGACGCGCGAACAGTAATTGGAGCGCTCTTTTTTGTCGCGCGAGCCGAAGCACTGGATGAACGCCACGCTCTTCGGCGCGGCGGCGAACGGGCCGTTTTTGCCTCGCCCGCGCATCGCCGGCTCCAATTCCGAGCCGGTCGCTACTCCCTCTGTCCCTTCGATTTGCAGGTGGGCGCTCCGCGCCGCGCCGATGTTTTCGAAACCGGTCGTGACCAGCGCGCCGGATATGCCCGTTACGTAACGGCGTCCGCCGGGCGTGTCGAGTTCCGCGTCATATGATGTATCCGTGCCGCGAAGGTCGACGACGCGCGACGATACTATCGTCTCAATGGAGGGGTTTTTGAGTACGCCCTTCCATAAACCCTTCGTCAGGCAGACGCCGCAGTGGTTGCATTTCGCGTCCGCCTTGCAGCCGTAGCCGCGAACACGCCCGCCGATAACCGGCTCGCGCTCCACTATAACGACCTCCGCGCCCCCTTCGGCCATTCGCGAAGCGGCGGCGCATCCGGCGAGTCCTCCCCCGACCACCAGAATTTTTTTCAAATTTTTCAAACGGCGGTCATGCTTTCCTGGCCCCAAAGAGTCCGTCGCGGTATGCCGTCAGGTAGTCGGCGCAGTACTCGTCGTCGTCCAGCATCAGGCGCGTGGCGTATAGGGCGGCGAGCATGTCGGAATTGGTCGGGTCCATTATCGCGCTGTCCATCCCGGCGTTCATGGCGAGCACGAGGAAGCTCATGTTTATGGCCTTGCGGAACGGCATCCCGAAGCTGATGTTCGACAGCCCCGAGGTGAAGTGAACGCCGGGCCAGTCCTCCTTTATCCCGCGCACCGCCTCGGTGAACGACATCTGCGCGCGCGGCGTGGTGGCTATGGTGTTCACCAGCGTGTCGACATATAGTCTGTC
>JAISDQ010000234.1 GCA_031264605.1 Synergistaceae bacterium
AAATATATGAAAGCAGACGTAATGATTCGCATCGAACACCTATCAAAAACATTCGCCCCGGCGAAAAAAAACGGAGAGGAGCAGTGTGTGCTGAACGATATCAGCCTCGACATCCCAAAGGGCGAGTTTCACGTTTTTCTCGGGTGGAGTGGATGCGGCAAATCGACGCTGCTGAACATCATCGCCGGTTTTGAAAAAAAGAGTTCCGGGCAAGTTATCGTCAACGGCGAAGATGTCAGAGGCCCGGGGAGGGAGCGCGGCGTAGTGTTTCAGAACGCCGACGCCGCGATTTTCCCCTGGAGCACCGTCTGGAAAAACGTCGAGTATGGGCTGCGGATCAGAAGAATGCCAAAACCGCGGCGGGACGAAATCGTCGAAAGATGCATAAAACTCGTCGGGCTCAGTTCGCATGAGAAGAAGTATCCCGATGAGCTCTCCGGCGGCATGAAACAACGGGTCCAAATCGCGAGAAGCATAGCCAACGACTCGGAAATATTGATCATGGACGAGCCGTTTGGCGCTTTGGACGCTCAAACCCGGAGGCTGATGCAAAAAGAGGTGATAGATATATGGGAAAAGACGGGCAAGACCATACTGTTTGTCACGCACGACATCAACGAGGCGGTTTACCTCGGCCAGCGGATAAGCATAATGTCGCGGGCGCCGCGGGCGGCCATCATCGAGACCATTGAAGTCAATACCGCGTATCCAAGGAAGCCCGACAATCCGCAGTTGGCCGGGATAGTCCAGAAAATACAGGGTTTCTTCGACAGCGAATACAATATTTGAGGAAACGCTGATTAAGGAAGCGCTGATTAATTCACCTAAACGACATTTTGCCGTTTAAGGAACCAGTCGCCGCAAGGGTTTAAATCTCCGCCCTTTAGGCCTCTGACGATAAATCAGCCTTCTTGACTGGGAGCCGGAATAAACGTGAAAAATATTTTTCGTCTACTGATAAAAAAGGGCATAGTAACTCTCGGGCTTTTTCTTCTGATATGGCAGACCGCGTCTCTGCTAAATGCCTCCGACTTTCTGCCAAGCCCCGTACAAACGCTGAAAGGGGGCTGGGAGATAATCAGGAACGGGGTGCTGCTCAACTACGTGTCCATCAGTTTTATGCGGATATTTGTCGGGTGGAGCATCGGCATAATGCTCGCCATTCCGGTCGGGTTGGTCATAGGGCAGTTCATCATGGCCCGCCATATATTCGAACCGCTCATAAATTTCTTCAGGTTTGTGCCGGCGATCGGCTTTCTGACGCTGTTTCTGATGTGGTTCGGAGTGGAGGAAGAGTCAAAAATAGCCATCATCGTATACGCCACGGTCTTTCCGGTCATCATCAACACCATAGCGGGAGTGGCGGGTATAGGCGCGATCAAGCTGCATGTGGCGCAGTCGCAGGGGGCGTCGCCTTTTCAAATATTTTATACGGTGACCATACCCGCTTCCGTGCCCTACATATTTACAGGGGTCAGGCTGGGGCTCAGCGGGGCGATAGTTTCCATAGTGGCGGCTGAGATGCTGGCGGCTCAGAGCGGAATCGGATACCTCATCTATACCTCCCGGCTGTACTTCCGGACCGATTGGATATTCATAGGCATATTGACGCTCGGGTTGTCAGGATACTTCTCGGACAAACTTCTGCGCTTTTTGGGTAAAACCTTTCTCCGCCGTTACGGCGTAAAAGGATAGCGTAAGAGCGAGCCACACAATAAATTTTAGAGGAGGAGCTATATAAATGGGACATCCAACAATTTATCCGACGGGGGTAACCGTTTACGACAGGGAATCCGCCTGGAATGGGTATACGGTCTTTCCCTCGCCGAAAGGGGTTATCCTGATAGACATGAACGGCAGGGAAGTCCGCGTATGGCGCGGGCTGAAGGGAAATCCGGCGAAAATACTCCCCGGAGGGTATGTCATGGGGAGCACCGGAGAGCGGGCCGCGCGGCAGCACCCATTTGACAATCTCGATCTTGTGCAGGCCGACTGGAACGGGAATATCACATGGAAGTTCGACAGGTTCGAATATATGACGGACAACGGCGCCGCGCCCCGCTGGATTGCGCGTCAAAACCACGACTATCAGCGGGAGGGCTCCGCGACAGGTTACTACTCGCCGGGCGAAGCGCCGAGGAGCGACGGCGGCAATACCCTCATCATAGTGAACAGGAACGTCGTGAATCACCGTATTTCAGACAAGGTCCTTCTAGACAGCGCAATAATAGAAGTTACGTGGAAGGGCGAAATCATCTGGCAGTGGAACGCAAACGAGCACTTCGACGAACTCGGCTTCGGCGAAGCCGCGAAAAACACGCTGTACCGTATGCCTTCTTCCAGCATAAGCCACGGCGGCGGCGGGTTCTGGCTCGCCATGAACAGCATAGCGCTGCTTGGCCCGAACAAGCGGCACGACGCCGGGGACGAGAGATTTCATCCGGACAATATCGTCTGGAGCGGCAGAAACGCGAACGTCATGGCCATTATCAGCAAGAAGACGGGAAAGATAGTGTGGCGCATCGGCCCTGATTTTGACAGGACCGGAGGCGGCCTGGGACAGATAATCGGACAGCATCACCCGCACATGATTCAAAAAGGACTGCCCGGGGAGGGTAATTTCCTCGTCTTCGACAACGGAGGATGGGCGGGATATGGTGCGCCGGACGGTGTTTCCAAGTATGGAACGGCGAATCAAAGGAGGGATTACTCACGGGTGCTCGAATTCGACCCGGCGACCCTCGAAATCATCTGGCGCTACACGCCGGCGGAGGCAGGCCATATCAGCCCGCTTGATTCATATAAGTTCTATTCGCCGTTTGAAGGTTCGGCGCAGCGCCTCCCGAACGGCAACACTCTCATAACCGAGGCGGGGGATGGCAGGATATTCGAGGTAACGCCCGGGCACAAAACGGTATGGGAGTATGTCTCGCCTTACTTTAAGATGACCGATTACCCGGAGGACGGGGCGCTGATAGACAACGCGGTCTACCGCGCCTACCGCGTCCCCTACGATTGGATCCCGCAGCTCGAACACCCGGAAGAGACGGGCGTCGAAGCGCCCAACGTTTGCACGCTGCGCGTGCCGGGGTCGCCGCTTGGTCCGGGCGGCAGGGTGACGAAGGTCGAGGGAATCACGGCTTCCGGCGAAAAATTGGTCGCCGACCCGTTCCAAGACACACCGTCGGCCGCCGCGGCGGAGCTTTCTAATTTCTGCGTCGTCGATTCAGGAGAGTGAGGGGCAGGGATAAAAAATGGGACACCCTCGGATATATCCGACTGGTACTACATACTACGACAACAGCGGCGCGTGGAACGGGTACACGGTGTTCCCCTCCGCGAAGGGCGCTCTGCTGATTGACATGCGGGGCAACGAGGTGCAGTTGTGGGAAGGCCTGCTGGGTTATCCGAGTAAAATCCTCCCCGGCGGGTTCATCATGGGATCCCCCGAGATAAGAAATACAAAATACGCGCACCTCGAACACATCGCGCTTATACAGGTTGACTGGGACGGAAAAACCGTCTGGAGGTTCGATAAAAACGAATTGATCGAAGACCCCGGGGACAGGCCGAGGTACGCGTCCCGCCAGCATCACGATTACCAGCGGGAGGGCTCGCCGACAGGGTACTATTCGCCGGAAAATTCCCCCATTGTTCATGGAGGTAAAACTCTGTTACTGACCCACCACGATGTATACAACCCGCGCATCTCCGAAAAACCGCTGCTCGACGACCGATTCATCGAGGTAGATTGGGAGGGAAATATCCTCTGGGATTGGAAGGCGAACGAGCACTTCGAGGAGCTGGGTTTCGACGAGCGCGCCCGGAACGCGCTCTTCCGCAATCCATCCGTCACATATACGGGACGCGGTGATTGGCTGCATGTAAACTGCGTTTCGACGCTTGGCCCCAACAAGTGGTACGACGCCGGGGACGAGCGATTCCATCCCGGCAATATTATCTGGGATGCGCGGAACGCGAATATTTTAGCCATTACTGCCAAGAAGACGGGGAAAATCGTCTGGAGGATAGGACCGGACTTCAGGGAGAATGCCTGCGCGGAAAAATTGGGGCAGATTACCGGGCAGCATCACTTTCACATGATTCCCCGCGGTTTGCCTGGCGCGGGAAACCTTATGGTGTTCAACAACGGCGCGTTCGGAGGATACGGCATGGACAACGGCGTCTCCGTCAGCGTTCAGGATAATAGGCATCAGGACTATTCGAGGGTTATCGAGTTCAATCCTGTGACGCTCGATATAGAGTGGGAGTACACCGCGGCGCACGCGGGATTCTCCAGCAAGTTCCGTTTTTACAGCCCGTACGTAAGTTCGGCCCAGCGCCTTCCGAACGGGAACACGCTCATTACCGAAGGCTCGGACGGAAGAATATTTGAGGTGACGCCGTCGCACAGGACGGTTTGGGAGTACATAAACCCTTATTACTCGAGGTTCTTGGCGGGAGTCGAAAGGGGCGTGAATAACATGGTCTACCGCGCCTATCGCGTCCCGTATGAGTGGATCCCTCAACTGGACCCTCCGCGCGAAGAATCGATAAGGGCGGTTGACGTAAAAACTTATCGCGTACCAGGCTCGATTGTGGGAGAGAACCCTGAGAGCGAGGCGGCGGTTGAAGGCGTGACAAACACGCGGCCCGAAGCGTCCGGGGATCCGGCGATAAACACATTGCCCCGGGAACGGCGAAAGGAC
>JAISDQ010000254.1 GCA_031264605.1 Synergistaceae bacterium
ACGTTGTTGATGGGTTCCACAATGCGGTTCGTCAACGTTCCGGCGATACGATTGCCTGCCACGACGGTGACGAGCACGGTTAAAAACACTACGGGCAGCGTCCCGGCGAACATCGAGAAAATACTTCTCGTGGTTTTGGCCGCGCGTAAAACGTTTCCGTCCGACAATTTCACGGCGTAGTAATATGTTTCCGCCCTCAGTGTGTCGGAAAAGCGTTTGCTCTCCCCTACCCCAGATTCGAGGGCTTGCCGGATTTCGTTTCGATCAGCGTGGTTCGGCAGGGTATCCGCTTTGACGGTGTTGTCGTACGTCACCGTTCCGTCGGGGGCAATGACGGAAACGCGCAAGCCGTCCCCCGCCGCGTCGTCTGCCAGGGGAAACGCCGCGGCCGCCGCCTCGGACGAGCCGTTTTTGAACATCGCGACGCGCTCCCTGACTTCCGCCCGGGCCAGGAAGGCAACCTGGCTGTAAAAAACATAACAGTTCGCAAGTGACGCGACTAAAACGCTGCTTACGGCCAAGAGCAGCATGCTGGCGTAGATTCGCTTTTTCACGTGTCATTTCCCGCTTTCATTTTATCTCTTCTATAATTTTTTATTTTCCGGCCTTATAGCCCACGTTGCGCACTGTCTTGATGACGGCGCCCGCATCGCCGAGTTTCTGGCGCAGGGATTTCACGTGCATGTCCACCGTCCGGCTCTCTCCGCAGTAGTCTACTCCCCACACCTGATCGAGAAGCCTCTCGCGGCTCAACACGATATCCTCGTTCATCATCAGATAATGGAGCAGCTCAAACTCTTTGTAGGTCAGAGTCACTTCCCTGCCCTCGGCGTGTACGGTGCGCCTTGGAGCGTCCAGGACGATGCCGGCGATCTCCATCTCCCCGGAGGATTTTCCCGCTCCCTCCGACGCGCTCCGGCGCAATACCGCCCGCACTCTGGCGATGGCCTCCATCACGGAAAAGGGTTTCGTCACGTAGTCGTCGGCGCCGAGATCCAAACCCTTGATTCTGTCGTGCTCGGAGCCCTTGGCGGTGAGCATTATGACCGGTATCTTCGCGGTGCGGTTCGACGCTTTCAGTTTCTTGAGGATGGAGAGCCCGTCCTCGCCGGGAAGCATGATATCGAGCATCACCAAGGAGGGAAGGACCGTCTTCGTCTGAGCGAAAAAGCTCCCGCCGTCCGCGAAACCGACGGCCTCGAAGTTGGCGGCTGACATGGCGTAAGTGATCAAATCCCTGATGTTATCGTCGTCTTCAACCACGTATATTTTTTGCAGAGCGTCACGCCCCCCTACAGCACCTGTTTGTTTTTGTGTTTGCCCGTAATCGAAAATATGACCCACTCGGCGATGTTGACCGCGTGATCGCCTATGCGCTCATAATACTTCGCTATTTGCAAAAGGTCAAAAGCCTGCTCTCCGTTGTCGACGTTTTCGTGCACCAGCCCGATGAGTTCCTTCTTTATAGTCGAGTACAAATCATCCACCACGTCGTCATAGGCGATGACCGAATGAGCCAGAGCCAGGTCTTTTTTGACGAAAGAGTCGATGCTCTCCTTCACCATTTTGATGGTGGCGTTCGCCATGGATGAGATGTGATCCAGTTTCTTGATGTAAGTCTGGTCGGCCAGATAGACGCACAGTTCCGAAATGTCCGAGGCATGGTCGCCTATCCTCTCCATGTCGGTGATCATCTTGAGCGCCGTGGAGACCTGGCGCAGATCGCCCGCCACCGGCTGCTGGTGCAGCAGCAGCTTCAGACACATGCTCTCGATGTCGCGTTCCTGCTCGTCGATCGTTTCGTCCTCGGCGATGATCCGCCGGGCCGTCTCCACGTCCTGCTCCTCCAGAACCTTCGTCGCGCTCGCGA
The DNA here is from genome assembly GCA_031264605.1 of Synergistaceae bacterium. Classification (GTDB taxonomy): domain Bacteria; phylum Synergistota; class Synergistia; order Synergistales; family Synergistaceae; genus JAIRKI01. The sequence goes on from JAISDQ010000254.1 coordinate 1,871, forward strand.
TGGCGCGCTCGATGAGGGCTCCCATTTCGATAAGGCTCGTGTTCAATTCCGATAACTGCTCGTCAAAACGGAGCCGCATCATCCAAACCTCCCCGTAATATAATCCTCGGTCCGTTTGTCCTTTGGCATAGCGAACAGAGCCTCCGTCCCGCCGTACTCCACGAGATCCCCAAGCAGCAAAAAGGCCGTGCTGTCGCTGATTCTGGCGGCCTGCTGCATGTTATGCGTCACGATAACGATGCTGTAATCCTCGCGCAAAGTCAACAGCAATTCCTCTATTTTACCGGTGGAGACGGGGTCCAGCGCGCTGGTCGGCTCGTCCATCAAAAGCACCTCCGGGGCAACCGCCAGCGCGCGGGCGATGCACATGCGCTGCTGCTGCCCGCCGGACAGGCCCAACGCGGATTTCCTCAGCCTGTCCTTGACCTCGTCCCAAATAGCCGCGTTCCGCAGGGAGGTCTCGACGATCTCGTCCAGTTCATATTTCGAACGGATGCCGTGACTGCGCGGGCCGAAGGCAATATTGTCGTACACGCTCATGGGAAAGGGGTTGGGTTTTTGGAACACCATGCCCACGCGCTTGCGAAGGTGATTTACGTCCATGCCGCCGAAGACGCTTTCGCCGAAGAGCCGCACTTCGCCCGTTATCCTGCAATCTTCCACAAGATCATTCATGCGGTTGAGCGTCTTGATCAGCGTGCTTTTCCCGCACCCGGAAGGGCCGATGAAAGCGGTTACTTTTTTCGCCTCTATATCCATCGAGATATCTTTCAAGGCGTGAAAACCGGCGTAATACAGATTGAGGCCGCGTATCCCGAAACAGTTCACGCCCGGCCTCCAATCCGGCGCGAAATTCGCACGGACGCCGCGTTGATGAGAATGACGACGAACAACAGCACAACCGCGGTGGCGTAGCTCTCGTCGGTGTGAAACCCCTCGGTTGAGAGAGCATACATATGAACCGACAGGGTTCGGGCCGACTGCATGGGATTGGCGGGAATCTGGGCCACGGTGCCGGCGGTGTATATCAGGGCGGCCGTTTCGCCCACGATGCGGCCGATCGAAAGGATAACGCCGGCCAGTATTCCGGGCATGGCTGAGGGCAGCACTATCTTGAAAACCGTGCGCAGCTTCCCGGCCCCCAACCCGAAAGCCCCTTCCCGGTAGGCGTCAGGAACGGCTTTCAACGCCTCCTCGCTGGATCGTATGATGAGGGGCAGGATCATGATGGACAACGTAAACACCCCGGCCAGCATGGAGTAGCCCCAGCCCAGAAACAAAACGAAAAACAGGCTGCCGAAGAGTCCGTACACGATCGACGGGATGCCGGACAGCGCTTCCGTGGTCACCCGCACCAGTATCACCCATCTGTTCCCCCGTTTGGCGTACTCCGTCAGGTAAATAGCCGCGAACACGCCCAGCGGCGCCGTTATCAGAAGCGCCATGGGAGTCGCGATCACTGTGGCGGCGAGAGCGGGCGTCAGCGAAACGTTTTCGCTGTTGTAAGACAGGGAAAAGAGCGACGGCTTGATATGAGGAATCCCCTTGACGAAAATGAAAGCCACGAGGAAAAACAAGACTCCAAAAGTAGCCGCGGCGGCTCCGTATGTGAGAAACGCCATAAAAAGTTCCGATAATTTCCTCTGGTGATTTTTTTTATTAACGTTCATCTTTTTCCTCTCCTTTGGAGAGCGGAAAAACTCAGATTTGTGGCCAATACAAACAGAAACAGCACGACGCCCGTCGCGATGAGTACCTCGCGGTGAAGGTCAGCCGCGTACCCCATTTCGATGACGATGTTGGCCGTCAGGGTACGGGCCCCTTTCAGCAAAGACGCCGGCATCCTCGCCTGGTTGCCCGCCACCATGATGACGGCCATCGTCTCCCCGACCGCCCGGCCTATTCCCAATATGACCGCCGCGAATATCCCGGATTTCGCCGCCGGCAACACCACGAAGAACACGCTGCGGTAATGCCCGGCCCCCAAGGCGAGCGCCCCCTCGTAATACGACTCGGGAACCGCGCGTATGGCGCTTTCGGCGATTCCGACGACGGTGGGCAGAATCATGACGCCAAGCAAAACGCAAGCCGACAGGATGCTGTTTCCGGTGACGGGTACGATTACGACCATGCCGAAGAAACCGTACACCACGGACGGGATGCCCGCGAGAAGTTCCACGCCGGGCTTGACGACGCGGTAGAGTTTTTCGGGACACACCTTGGCCAGATAGACGGCGGACAGCACGCCGACCGGGACGCCTGTCAGAATAGCCCCGGCCGTAACGCACAGGCTCCCGAGAATCATGGGGAAGATGCCGAAAGCCGGGGGCACGTCGGAGGGAGACCACTCCCTGCCCAGCAAAAAGCGGAACACGCCGACTTTCATTATGGCCGGAAGGCCGTTGCTCAGCAGGAAGAAGCATATCAATCCCACCGCGAATATCGAAATGAGCGCCGATGCGAAAAACACGGCGCTCATCAATTTTTCTTTCAGGTCTCTCAACGAGCCAAGTCGTTCCATCGGGTCGTCTCGCCCGTGAAAATGGCTTTGACCTGATCTTGCGTCAAGTTTGACGTGGGATTTTGGTTGTTCACTATCACCGCGATGCCGTCGAGGGCGATTTGGATGGGGGACAACTGTTCGAGTTCGCTGTCCCTGAGTTCACGGCTCGACATGGCGATATCGCAGATTCCGTTGACCGCGTCCTTCAATCCCGCCGACGAGTCGCTCTGTTGAATCTCGACGGCCGCTCCGGGATTGACGGCGATGTAGGCCTCTTTCAGACGCTCCATGACCGGCGTCACCGACGAGGAACCGCCCACCACGATCTTGCCCGCCGGCTTGCCGCCGGAATAGGCCGGCGCGCTCTCGTCGACGGCGATATAACCCTGAGAGACGACCTCCTGACCTTCCCTGGAGAGAATGAAACCGATGAAGTCCTTGGCCAAACCCGAAGGCTCTCCCTTGGTAGCTATGATAAAGGGTCTGGAGATGGGGTACGTTCCGTTTTTCACATTTTCCACGGTGGCCTTGACGCCTCCGATGTCCGCGGCCTTCACCGTCTGATTGAGGGACCCGAGGGAGATGTAGCCGATACCGTACATGTTGCCCGCGATATTGGTCATCATGACGTTGGTCTGGTTGGCGATGACCGCTTCTTTAGTGGTCATATCCTTTCGAGTCCCGTCGTCGTTCCTGACCTCGATGCCGAAAAGCTCGATAAACGCCCCCCGCGTCCCCGAACCGTCCTCTCTCGACACGACGCCAATCTCCCGAGCCTCGTCAAAAGCCGCGGCGCTGGCCCACCCGCATCCCGCTAGCATCGAGGCGATCACCATCAGAAAGATAATCACGCCCATTCCTCTTTGTACCTTGCCCATCTTTCATACCTTCCTTCTCGCTGAAATTTTGGTTCGCGGGATAATATTATTGAAGGCGCGTATAAACTGAATAGGGCTGCGTGTAAAAACTGCGTAAAGTTTTTTAAAATACGGATTTGATAAAGATAGGGGAACCTCTGAAAATCCCATTTTTACGATACACCGCTCAGATGAATGCTGGATTTATAGGCCCAAATTTCATCTGAAAAGGAGTTTTTAGAGATTCCCTATAGCAAGAAACCACTTGACTCCGCGTTTATTTCGCTTGCTTGACGCGCTATCTATTCCAGTGGTATCATCAAAAGAGTTTGATTCATGTAACACTGGCGCAGGAAATCATTGTTTCATTCACGACAACAAGCGGGAGGCGGTTTTCCATGACAAGAAAAATTATGGGTTGGCTGATACGCGAACTGCGTAAACCGAGCGGTTTTTTGGCTCCGTTTCTCATAAGCTCGATGAATTTAGGGCATTCGCGCTTCACGAGAAAAGTGTTGGGGGAAGTTTCAATAACTTCTTCAGATAAGATTCTGGATATCGGCTGCGGCGGAGGCAACGCGATTTCTATCATGGCCGAATCGTGCGGCGCGGTTTATGGCATTGATCCTTCCCCGTCCTGCGTAAAAAAATCTACCGACAAAAACAGAAACGGCGTCAAAACCAATCGCGTTGTCATACGTGAAGGAGACGCCGAAGCAATACCCTTCGGGGATGGCACGTTCGACCTGATAACGGCGTTCGAAACCGTATATTTCTGGCCTGACGTGGAGTCCGCGTTTATGGAGATTCACAGAAAACTCAAGCCTTCCGGTATTTTTCTCGTGGCTTGCGAAACGCGCAGGCCGGAAAGCGGAGAGAAACACTTACTTGAGGATATCGATACAGGAAACGGAACTTTCCGTATTTTTGGGCGCGGTGAAATGAGAGATATTCTCAGCGCTGCCGGATTTGTCGACATCAAAGAGCTTTTGCCGCGGGAAGACCGATGGCTCTGCATGTCCGCTCAGAAAATGAGCGCGCTATAATCTCCCAAAATAGAGCCTCCGCTTTCAGAGGGTTAGGGAAATGTTTCAAAAGCCTGTCAGAGCGGCCTTATAGAAAGAAAAACGCCGTCCCGGCCTCCGTTCAGTTGAATCTGCTTTAACCGAACATCTCAACGGCGGCGACAATACGCAGACGTTCCTCATCGACGTCCGCGCGTCCATAGGCGTCGATGAAACGCTCGCTGTATTTGTCTGTTTTCAAGTTGAACACAAACGTCCATATCGCCCAAAAAAGATCGACGTGACGGTCGCCGACGCCGCCGTTTCCGAGGTCGATAAATCCGCTGAACCTCCAGTTATCGAGAATGACGTTCGGCAGGCAGTAATCGCCGTGCAGAAGCGTGTCGGTTTTCAGCAGATGCCCGCGGGCTTCGATAACCCGGTGTGCTTCTCCTGCCGACGCGTATCCCCAATCGTCGGGGAACAGGCCGCGGTCGAAGCGATTCGCTTGGAAATTGCGTTCGGCATCCGCAAGATAACGCTCAGTGTGATCCAGTACCGGACAGTCTTTGTAATCGGCGCCGTGCAGAGTCCGAAGAAGTTCCGCAAGCGTGTCGCATAATCGCACCGGCTGTTCGAGATATTTGCTTGCGGCGCAGTCGTCGCCGCCGATTTTTTCCGTAAGCAGCCAATCACGCTCGCCGGAAATGTACGACAGCACGTTAGCGGACAATCCTTTGCCGTAAAAATACCGCGTCAATACGTTTTCGCGCTCCAACGCGCCTTTGGGAGTGGATTTCAAAAAATAGCCGTTGTCTTTATCGACGTAGGTAACTCTAGCTTCCGGTGAACAACTGCTGTCATAGAACGCCGCGTCCGTGAGGAACGGCCGCAGTTCAGCGGGATATGCCGAAACGTCCATGCAGATTGGGTTTAGAATCACATTACATACCCAGATATTTAGTCATTATTAAGGAAATTTAGGGCATATCGAGTAGTACTAGCTAAAATAAAGCCATATATCAATGCGTAGAAATATAAATAATTGAATCCAATCGTATATGTTCCTATATTAAAAAGTAATATTAAATACAATGTTATTACGTATAATACATTTATATATCCGATTATTTTATTGTTAAAATTACCATATAATATACAAGAGTTTATGAATGAGGCAATTGAGATTGATATCTCAACCTTGATAGCAAATGCATCTTCATGCGTCACAGAATAAAATATAAGTATAAATGATGTCATTAAATAAACGACGTGAGCAATCAGCAAGAAACCTTTACGGCTAAAAAGATTTTCCACTTTGATCATTCCCCGCTCCTCCGTAAAGCAATTATAATAACTCGATAGAATCAAATGCTACGCACTCTTTGTTTGCGGTCTTACGCGCCAAGACAATCCACGGGAATTACCCATACGCCGTCGTCTCTTTTTTTCAAAACGCCTCCGACGCCGATGACGGCCGCAAGGAAATTCGGAGGTTTTTGATTGGTTTCAGAGAGCTTTTTAACCAAACGCTTGAGACTGTCCGCCGCCTGCTCTTCGCCAAAATACCCCAGCTTGATCTCTATGCCGCCCCAGGTTCCGTTTTCGCCTTGTATGATCGCGTCCACCTCGAGATCGCTGTTGTCGTGATAATGAAAAAGCGCTGCCCTATTACTCGCGGCATAGACGCTTAAATCGCGCAGAACCAGCGATTCGAACAAATTACCCAGAAGTTTCAAATCGGTTTTGAGCGCGTCCGGCGTCGCCCTGAGCGCGGCTACGGCTAAAGAAGGATCGGTCAGCATTCTCTTGGGGGCCGCCCGCAAACGCACGGTTGATTTAAGCGGCGGATCCCACGGCGGAATCTCGCGAAGCGCAAAGACACGCCTGAGAAGTTTCAAATACTCCCCCACGGTGTTGGCATCCACCTGAAAACTGCTGAATTGCGCGATGTCGTTCCTTATGACTTCTTTTTTCACCAATGTTGCGGTATTACGCGCGAGCGATTGCAGCAGCGCCATTATTTTAGCCGGGTCTCTCCGGGAACCGTCGATTTTCGACAAATCCTCCCGCGTAAGAATATCGACGTAACCGCGAAGCGCTTCCAGAGACGCTTTAACGCTGGATGAGACCAAGCCGGGCCAGCCGCCTTTCGAAACGAGGGAAACGATTTGAGCGACTTTCAGTTTGCCGGGAATAGCGAGTTTTTGCGAAGGGAACTTGCCTTGCAGTAGTTTTTTTAAAGACGCTTCGCCTGTTGAAATTCCCATCTCCTGTAAAGACATTGTTTGCAATAAAACTCTTCCAAAACGCCCAGCGCCCGAGTGAATTTTCGCAAGGTTGTTCGGCGTCGACGAGCCGGTAAGCAGATATTGGCCTTTGCCTTTTACCTGATCCACCCTGTAACGAACGCCGTCCCAAATGGCCGGCACTTCCTGCCATTCGTCGATCAGACGCGGTTTTTTCCCCGTGAGGACGTGTTCCATGTCCATCCGCGCCAAAGCGCGGTTTTGAAAATTGTTGGCCGGGTCGGCCAGTTCAAAGGAACTCGCGGCTTGCCTTTTTGCGGAACACGTTTTACCGCACCACTTGGGGCCTTCTATTAAAACAGCCCCAAAGATTTTGAGGTACGCGGAAATTTGCCTGTCGCACAGACGCTCAATGTACTTCATGAGCGCGATTATATATTTTCATTCAGCCTTTTGCAAATCGTACATTCAGTATTTTGCAAATCCCGTATTCAGTGTTTTGCAAAAGATGCGTTCAGTAAAACGCAAAAAACGTCAGTTCTTTGCCGCTCTATCTGGCTCTCACCCAGACCGTATCGCCGCCTGAGTAAGGCGCGGGGGCTTCCGATTCGCCGGGCACGGCGTTGTATATGCCGGCGTCAACCGCTTTTTGGACTAATTTTTTCTTGATTCCTTTCGTGCCGTTTTGTGGATTCAATTCGACCCCTATGTACTGGCTTGCGGTTCCGGTTTCGTCGGTAATCTCTCCGCTTATTTCGACGCGCCGGTACCTCTGGATATCGGTTGAGACGATTGGCCGGTCGGTGTATTGGTCCAGGCTGATTTCTTCACCGGGCGCGAGCCAGCGCGAATTCTCGCGTTCGTACAGATTATACGCGCCCTTCAGGTTACGCAGATCGTTGATTGTTTTTGTGGCTTCCGCGCTGTTCGTAGCGCCGCCTCCCCCTGTACCGAAGGCTATCAGTAAAAGCGGAACGTAAATCCCCCAACCCAGATACCTGAGCGGTTTGTTCCTGCAAAAAACGCACAGGTAAAACAACGCTAAAAAAATTAAGAACAACATCAATGATATTCCCTCCTGTGCGTGGTTTCTACCTCATAATTATACTCTCATTCATTGACAGCGTTTTACCAAAGCATAATAATGAATAGCGGCGAGTAAATGGAAATTGATTTCCCGAAGGGGGGTATGAATATGACCGAACCCGAAGACAAAAACGGCAAAGACTCGTTCTGGAGCGAGAAAAGCGAGCACTCCGTCGTGCTCTCGGCTATCGTGTTCTTCGCCCTTCTTGTATTCATGGGCATGTCAATGCTCAGTACCGCCAAACCGGTTATATATCTTTATCCCGAATATCCCATGGACGTGACTGTCACCCTCGATTATAACGGGAAACTGGAAAGCACATATCCGAAGTATGACGACGGCTGGAGCGTGACCGCGTATCCCGGCGGAAAACTGATAAACCATGCCGACGGAATGGAATACTCATATCTTTTCTGGGACGGTCAATCCCGGATGAAATTCGACTTCAGCATGGGTTTTGTCGTAAAAGGCGATGACTCGGCGGAGTTTCTGCGTGAGAAACTTGAATATATGGGCCTCTATCCTAAAGAATACAACGAATTCATCGTCTATTGGCTGCCGATGATGGAGAAAAATCGCTACAACCTGATTTCGTTTCAGGAAGAAACCTATACGGA
>JAISDQ010000256.1 GCA_031264605.1 Synergistaceae bacterium
ATGCGTGGCATAAGCATCGACACGAAAGCGTAGCAAACAGGGCATCACCGAAGGCCCCGCCGTTTTACGGCGGGGCCTTTTTCAAGGCGCGGGTTCGTGTGAATGCCGTTTAGCTACAACTTGAACAAGCGTTAAGGCGCGCGTCAGGCGTGCTTTGCCGTGCGCTTTACTTGAGGCGGCGGAGATCGAGAGTTTGGGATCGAGGATTTTGGAATCGCTCCGGGACGTGTTAAAATTACGTGCGGCATAATACAATCTCCGGGGGGATACTCTTGCAGAATTCGAAAGGTTCCGCCCTCATAAGCAGGCTGAAACAGAGCACCGCGCCTTTTATCGTTTTGCTGTGCTTTTTTGTGGTTCTCGCCGCCATGGTGATATGGCCTCTCGCTGCGGCACTCGCTTGGGCGGCGGTTTTGTCTTTTTTCACCTATCCGCTTTATCGTTTCATATACCGTAAGTTGATGAGAGGACACTTTTCGTATATCGCGTCCGGCATAAATACGTTTCTGATACTGTTTCTGCTGGTGTTGCCCATGTTCGGCCTGGTTGCCGCGGTGATTCGGGAGCTGGGGTATTTTTACCAATTCTTCGTGGGATGGTTTCCATCGGTGAGAGGACGCCCGCTGAGCGCGGTATTGTCGCTGCCCCATCTCGACTGGCTTCTGTCGAAATATCCTGACTTCTTCGATCTGCCCATGTGGAGCGACCTCGCGGCGAATCTTCCGGGCATCATCACGTCTTTTATGACCAAACTGTCGGGGCAGATACTGGGCAACGCGTTTCAACTCGGTTTCAACCTGCTCGTCATTACGATCGGCACGTTTTTTCTCACCCACGACGGAGAGAGTTTCGCCCGTTTCGCAAGGGAGATACTGCCCCTCTCGGAAATGGAGAGGGACGTGTTCTTTTCGCGCGTCAAACAGATGCTCTACGCGATTTTTTACGGGATAATAATGACGGCTGGCATTCAGGCGGCTCTCGGGGGGCTTGGATGGTGGTTTGTGGGGCTGCCGAATCCGGTGCTTTTCGGGTCGCTGATGTTTTTCATGGCCATGCTGCCTTTTGTGGGAACTCCGATGGTCATGGTGCCGGGGGCCGTGTACCTTTTCATGTCCGGGGACGTAAAAAACGCCGCGATTCTGCTGGCTTGGGGAATTCTCGTCGTCAGCTCGATCGACAACTTGCTGAGGCCCCTCTTTATATACGAGGGGACGAACGCCCACATTCTAATGATATTCACAGGTCTCCTCGGAGGAATTTACGCCTGGGGTTTCCTTGGCCTTTTCATGGGGCCGCTGGTTCTGTCGGTGGCTTACTTCATGCTTCGCCTGTACCACACGGCAACATTTACGCCGGACGCGGGAACGCCTCCGGCAGATGAACCGAACAGCCCAGCGGCTCCCGAACCTTGAGAATTATTCCACGCGGGCGACGATATTCAAGAAAACGTTCACAAGCCTGTCGTGTCTCGCGTAAAGCTCGTCTCCCGGCCTAGCGGCAACGCGGAGGGATTGTTCGTCGTCTATCAGTTTTCCCAACAGCCGTATCTCCTCTTTGTAGTCGCGTCCTTGAAGCGCGCCGTCCTTGCTTTGTTCCGCGACCGTGTGTCTGAGTTCCGACACCTGCCGCGAGAGTGCGTCGCGTTCCTCCACCAGGCGTTTGAAACGATCGTTGAGATGGGCGTACTGTTCCATCAATTCCTCGTGTTTCTGCTGCGGAACCATCTCGAAAGACACGCTCGGAGCGGCCGGCGCGGGCGGTTCCGCCTGAGTCGGTTGAATGGGGTTCTGAGTGATGGAAAACTCCGCCTGCTGGGGCGGCGGTGAGTAATGCTGTCCCTGCGCTTGCGCGTGAGCCTGCGCGGTCGTCTGTATTTGCGCCTCGATCGGCATTTGCACAACCGGCTCGGCGGCTTGCGGCGGCGGCGGAACCTGCGCTATCGGTTCCGGCAAAGGCGGTTCCTGCGCGGCGTTGTCCATCGGTGTCTTTACGGCGGCCACCGCGGCCGCGACCGACGCCACCGCCGGGCCATGCGCCTTTGGCGGCGGACTGGGCGGCTGATACGCGGTCAATTCTCTGAATTCTTGTTCGGTCATCCTTTGATGCCCTCCCATGATGAAGTTGAGATAATTATCGCGCAGAGCGGCGAAATGTCAAATTTTAAGAGAAAATAAAGTGACTGTCCATGATCTGCGATCACAACAGGCGATGAAAAATTGACGCTAGTGTCCGTTCATGGTTTCGCGTCCTTCATGAGAGTTTCGACCACATCCGACGCTTCCTCGACGTCTGAGACGAGGACGTAGTCGGAAATCCGCGTTATCGCGTCACTGGCCGCGCGTTCGGGATGTATGCGGGCAAATTTTTCGAGCATCGCGTCGATCACGCCTATATCGCGCTCATCGAGCGCCGTTTTCAGTATCGACAGCTCCTCGCTGTTGGGCGAGCGCTCTTCCCCGGTTCTTTCACCGGCCCGCGCTTCCAGCGCCTGTTTTATATTATCCGTTATTCTTTGGATCATTGCAATAAACCCATCGATATGTCCGGTTATCACGGCCATGTCGCGCCCCTGCCCCGCGGTTTCCAGCAATGCGGCCTCCTCCGCCAGCGACGTGGCTCCCATGCTCGCCGACGCTCCCTTCAACCCGTGAACCGAAGCGGTGAAGGCATCCATATTCTTCGCGGCCAAATCCCTCAGCGTCTCTAACCTCGCGGCGGCGTCCCTGCTGAAAATCCCGAGCGTTTCGAAATATGCCGTCTCGTCCCCGCCGGTCCGGCGTAAACCCAACTCGGTGTCCACGCCTTCTATTTCGGGCATATGCCCGGCCGGGGCGCTTTGCCCGGAGCCCGCGTATCCGCCGGCCCATTTTTCCATCAGCGCGCCAAGTCCGTCAGCGTCTATCGGCTTGGCGAGGTAATCGTCGAACCCGTTTTCGAGAAATTTCTCCCTGACGCCTGGCGAAGTGCTCGCGGTAAGAGCCACTATCGGCACGGCGTTCCTCCATCCTCCCAGAGCGCGTATGATTCGCAGTACCGCGATGCCGTCCATCTCGGGCATCATGTAATCCAGAAGAATCAGATCGAATTTTTCCGCTTCCACGGCTTCGACGGCCTCTCTACCGGACGCGCAAGTCCTCACCGCGGCCCCGTAGGAGGCCAGCAGTCCTCTTACCGCCGCGAGATTCGCCTCCATATCGTCGACCGCGAGAATCTTGACTTCG
>JAISDQ010000084.1 GCA_031264605.1 Synergistaceae bacterium
GTGAAAGCGTATATTTTCGACCTCGACGGCACTCTTTTGGATTCCACCGGCTTGTGGGAGCGGATAGACGCCGATTTTCTCAGCAAGCGCGGGATACCGGCGCCGGAGGACTACGCCCCGGCCGTCGCCGCGATGAGTTTTCGGGAAGGCGCGGAATACACCATCGCGAGATTCAATCTGCCGGACACCGCTGACGCCCTGTGCCGCGAGTGGTACGGCATGGCCCTGTACGCCTACGGCCATACCGTGAGGCTGAAGCCCAACGTCAGGGAGTACCTCGCGGCCCTCAAGTCGCGCGGAATGAAACTGGGCGTCGCTACGTCCTCCACGTTTCAATTATATGACGCCGCGCTGAGAAACCTCGGTATTTTGAGTTTTTTCGACGCGATTTGCTCCGCCGACGAAGTGGAATACGGAAAATCACGCCCGGATATTTTTATACTGGCGGCGAAAAAGCTGGGCGTTTCGCCGTCCGACTGCGTTGTGTTCGAGGATGTCCTGCGGGCGGTTCAAAGCGCAAAAAGCGCCGGCATGACGGTCTACGGCGTGTACGACGAGGCGTCCAAAGCGGATTGGGAACGGATAAAAGCAACGGCCGACGGCGCGTTCGCCGATTTCAAAGACGCGCCGCCGCCCGAATGAAAGGGGAAATTCAGCGTGTCGTTTTCGAGGGGATTGAAGGAAAAAGCCGGGCAAATATGGGAGGATGGGTACAATCATCCGTTCGTGCAAGGGCTTGGAACGGGGGAGCTTGACAGGGACAAGTTCAGGTTCTACCTGTTGCAGGACTATCAATATCTGCTCCAGTACGCCAAGGCGTTCGCGATAGCGGCGGTGAAATCGGACACGGAGGAGCTGATGACGCGCTTCTCGGCGATCCAGTACAATATTCTCGCGAACGAGATGGATTTGCACCGCGGTTATATGGCTGGTTTCGGCATATCCAAAGAACAGATGCTCGCCGCGGAGCCGTCGCTCTACAACCGGGCCTATACCGCGAATATGCTCGCGCTCGGACAGACGGGAGGTTTGGCCGAAATACTCGCGGCGGTATTCCCCTGCGCGTGGACGTATTCCGACTACGCCAAGAGGCTCAAGACGCAGTACGCCGACCTTCTGGAGGATAATTTCTACAGGACGTGGATTGAAAACTACGCGGGAGATGAATTCGAGCAGTCGTTCGAGTGGTTTTACGGCGCGCTGGACGAACTGGTATCCCCCATGACCGCCGCCGGGCGCGATAAGATAACGAAAATTTTCGTCTCCAGCGTGGAGTTCGAGTACCTGTTCTGGGATATGTCATATAATCGGGAAATGTCGTACAAACGGTGATATAGAGTTATCTGATTTTCAGCAGTCCCTTTTTCATACGACGGGCAAGTCATTATAGATATGGGCGCGAAATTAGTGGATAGGGCGGCGGGCATCCAGTCGGCCATACGGATGGTGATTTTCGTTCAGTGGAACGTTGTTTTCCCGTTTCCGCAGGGGATTTTATTATTTTTAAAAATTAACGGCGGTTAAGGTTACAGTACCGCGGGGACAGGATTTGAGCGTGGACAAGACGGAGGCGGACAAGTTGGGGGAAATTTTTTCAGGATAGAAAAAATAATCGCGTTTGTCACAAGACTGTAGACGCGGTACGCTGAAAAATTCACGCGCTTCGTGCATCCTGCATTGCCCCGGCACTGTATTGATTTTTTTTTATACTCTGTGATATACTCTCTCGCATATTTTTTAAATATTCTGAATATACAGAAAAAGGAGTGGCGGAGTGTGAAAGGGCTTTATGATCCTAAGTTTGAGCATGACGCGTGCGGGATAGGGATGCTTGCTAACATCAAGGGTATGCGGTCTCATTCGCTCGTCAGGGATGCTCTCGCCGTGTTGATAAGTTTGAGCCACAGGGCCGGCATCGGCGCGGACCCGGATACCGGGGACGGCGCGGGCATACTGATGCAGATACCCCACAAATTTCTGAAGCGGGTCTGCGCGGACAGCGGTATAGAGCTGCCGGACGAGGGGCGGTACGGCGTAGCGATGATATTTTCGTCTCCGGACGCGGCCAGAAGGGAGAAGACCCTCGGCATCTTCGAGTCCGTCATAAATTCCGAGGGGCTCGAACTGATCGGGGTGAGGGCGGTGCCCACATACCCCGAGGCGGTGGGGCGCTTGGCGAGGGACGTGTGCCCTGCGATCAGCCAGGTCTTTATCGCGCTGCCGGACGGAATGACCGCGGAGGTCTTCGAGCGAAAGCTCTACGTGATATCGAAGCTCGCCGTAGCTCAGGTTCGCAACGTGAAGTATATGGGCTCCGACCCATATTTCTACTTTGCGAGCATATCGTCGCGCACTATCGTCTATAAGGGTATGCTGATACCCCGCCAGATCGACGAATTCTACATCGATCTGAGGGACGAGGACGTGGAGTCCGCGATCGCGCTGGTACACTCCCGATACTCAACCAACACGTTCCCGAGCTGGGAAAGGGCTCACCCGATCCACCTTCTGATACACAACGGCGAGATCAACACCATACGCGGAAACGTCAACTGGATCAAGACGAGGGAGTCCATACTGGAATCCGAGGAGTACGGCGACGATTACAAAAAAATCATGCCGATCATCAATGAGGACGGCAGCGACTCGGCCATGCTCGACGACTTTCTCCGGTTCATGAAAAACGCGGGATACAGCATCCCGCACGCCCTGATGATGGCGATCCCCGAGCCGTGGGAGAGCGACGCCCAGATGGACGCGGACAGGAGAGCTTTTTACGAGTACAATAGCTGCCTCATGGAGCCGTGGGACGGGCCCGCCGCCATCGCGTTCACCGACGGGGAGATAGCCGGAGCGCGGCTGGACCGTAACGGCCTGCGGCCGTCGAGATACTGCGTGACCAGCGACGACATGCTGATCCTATCCAGCGAGGTCGGGGTGCTGCCCATACCGGAGAGTAAGATCATCCGCAAGGACAGGCTCCGGCCCGGTAAAATGCTCCTCATCGACACGAGGGAGGGGCGGATAATCGAGGACGATGAGATCAAGGCGCGGGTCGCCTCGAAGGAGCCGTACAGAAAGTGGGTGGACGAGAACATTCTGAACCTGGGCGACCTGCCGGTGCGGCACGGAGTTGGGGAAAGATGGCGCGATATCGTCAAAAACAAACGGGCCGAAAGTTCGACCGTTCTGCACGATCAGGTGTTGCTGAAGAATTTTCTGGGGCTGGAATCGCTCTTCGCGGCCACGGAAAACGCCGGGATCGAACCCTGCGCCCTCCTAGAAGCGGAGAAGATATTCGGATACACGTGGGAGGATTTGCAGCTCACCCTCAAGCCGATGGCGGAGAACGGCGACGAGCCCATCGCGTCCATGGGGGCCGACGTGCCGCTGGCGATCCTCTCCGAGAAGCCTCAATTGCTCTACAACTACTTCAAACAGATGTTCGCCCAGGTGACGAACCCGCCGCTCGACGCGCTCAGGGAGGCCAACGTGACATCGTCCTCAGTTCAGTTCGGCAGCGAAGGGAACATGCTCAAGCCGGGGCCCTGGAACTGCCGCATGATACGCCATACCGCTCCCGTACTCTCCGACGGCGACCTGCTCAAACTCAGGAACATAGAGGAAAACGGTTTCAAATGCGTGTCGCTCCCCATGCTCTTCAACAACAGACTGCAGGACGGCTTGAAAAAATCCCTGGACAATCTCTTCCTGGCGGCCGACGTAGCCATCGAGAGCGAATACAACCTGATAATCCTCTCGGACAGAGGCGCGGGCGAGTTCAGGATTCCCATTCCGGCGCTCCTTGCGGCCGCGGGCCTGCACCATCACCTGATACGTAAAAGAACCAGGACGAAGGCCAGCATAATCATCGAGAGCGGGGAGCCGCGCGAGGTTCATCACCTGGCCGCTCTGATCGGGTACGGCGCGGACGCCGTGAACCCATACCTGTCCTACAGGATCATACGCGATATGGTCTCGCGCGGCGCGGTAAAGGGCGTGGACGAGGAGTCCGCCCTCCGCAATTACGCGCGCGGGCTCGTGAAGGGGCTGATCAAGGTACTCTCGAAAATGGGCGTATCGACCGTCCGCAGTTACCAGGGCGCTCAGATATTCGAGGCGCTCGGCGTGAGCGAGCGGGTGGTGAACGATTACTTCACCGGGACGACGACGCGCATCGGCGGGATCACGCTGAAGGAGATAGAGGGAGAGAGCCGCGCGCGGCACGAGAACGCCTTCCACTCCGCCAAAATCGGAAGCCCTCTCGAACCGGGCGGCGACTTCAAATGGCGGCGCGACGGGGAGTACCACCTCTTCAACCCCGAGAACATATACTATCTTCAGCAGGCGTGCCGCACCGGAGACTACGACATGTTCAAAAAATTCTCGGCTAACGTGTCGAGCCGGTCCGACGTACTGAAGAACATAAGGAGCCTCTTGAACGTTGTGACCCGCGGCAAGCCGATCCCAATAGAGTCGGTCGAACCGGTCGAGAGCATAGTGAAGCGTTTTAAAGCCAGCGGCATGTCCTACGGCTCGATCAGCCCCGAGGCGCACGAGTGCATCGCCGTCGCGATGAACCGCCTGCGCGCCAAGAGCAACTGCGGCGA
>JAISDQ010000137.1 GCA_031264605.1 Synergistaceae bacterium
ATTCTTTAAGGGTTTTTTCGAGATCTTTCCTGGCGCGAGTGAGTTCCATATCGATATCCGCAAGCGTCGATTCGGTATCCAGGCGTATCTTCTCGGCCCGCGCGGCATAGTTTATCACATCGTCGGCGCTCAGGCTCACGGACCAGTTGCCGTTTTGGAACGAGTACGGGGCCTGCAGGATGGCCTTGGTCTGTTCGAGAGCGGACTTGCGTCCCTCGATCAGGCTGATCGTCCTCGTCGCCTCGTCGATCCGGGACTGTGCGGACTCCAGTTCAGGCGGGGTCTCGTTTCCGAGGTAAATGTTCTCCGTCTTCACCGACGTCACCTGCTCCGCGTTCAGACACCTGACGCTGTTCATATCATACGCGCCGGGAAGTTCGAACGCAAATCGTCCGTCAGACTGGACTTGTAACGTAATTTTGGCGCCGGACGGATAAAAATCGACCGACGTGATCTCGAATCCGTCCGCGTACGCGGGCGAACATAAGACGGTTATACACAGAGACAGCAGAACGCATACACGCGCATGAAACTTCACAGTCATACCTCCTTATCAGGCCGCACGGAAAAAGGTTCTTCATTTACATACACATTATACTTGGCGGAGTTCTCAGTGATATCTCCCAGCCGGAGTTTCGCGATTACGGCATATTATAGCGGTTCCGCGCGGCATGCGCTACATATCGTTTTATAAGCGGCAGGGCAAACGCGGCGACAGCGTCGATATTTGGAAGTGTTTTGTGATAAACTAATCGTTAAATCAGCGCCCCGAATACCGAGACATTGGGAGGAATTTACATGAGTGCAAGTCATTATCGCGCGGTGATAACCGCATTTTTCGCGATCGTCCTGACGATATTTTTCGCGCCTCGGGCCGAGGCGGCCGACAAGTGCGGCGTCGTGGAAAAGCTCACTCAGAGGGTTACCGCGGTTCGCGGCAGCCAGGAAATAGAGCTGTCCGCGGGAGACGACGTATACGCGGCCGACGTGATCAAGGCCGGGCAATCCGGTTACGCCGAGATAAAGCTGGTGGACGACACGCTGATAGCGTTTGGCGGCAACGGCGTTATTACCCTCGCCGAAGTTCAGTTCAGCGTGGGCGGTTCGCGCCTTCACATGTCGGTGGACAGGGGCGCCGTATGGATATCCATAGGCTCAATAGGTCTCGTCGACGCGGGTGCCGTAAAGATCACCACGCCGTCCCTGCTCGTGTCGTCCGGCAACGCTACGCTCCAGTTCGAAACCGGCGACGGAGACGAGAAACTGAAGGTGCAGTGGCTCAACAAAGGCGGGAAAGTCGAGGTCTACAACAACCGCACAAAAGAGCGGCTCACCCTGATGGAACCCGATATCACCCTGTCGGTCTCAGGAAGGGAAGAGATGACCGTCGCTCCGACGGAAACAGAGCCGGAACCGGAAACGCCGCCGGAGGAGTGAGTCAGCGTCTCCAAACCGGTTCTTCGGCGAAGTCCCTCACGCCGTCGCGGTACGCGGACAAGCTCTCGGGCGTGCCGTCTATCTCCAAACCCGACGGCGTTCCGTCGGGTTTGCGCGGTTTGTTCCACCATGAGACCGCTTTCAATCTGGGGTACTTGCCCGAGTTTATCGCGAGGAAGGCCTCGCGCGTCCATTTCGTTTTCTCCGGGCCGGACGCGCCGATTTCGAGAAGCGCGATCGGTTTCGACGGCGACAGAGCGCAGAGCCCGGGATAGAGGGGTTTCATGATTTCTTCGAAACTTTCGCCGCCTCCGTAGACGCTCGCGCCAATCCAGTCGATCCATTCGTCTCCGGGGTAGTAGTACGACGCCGAATTCCACGCTTCGGGCGGAGCGCCGCGCTGCGCGATGTGGAAAACCCACGTGACGTCGTCCGCGCCGCGCGCCCTGAAAATGCCGATTATCCTGCGGTACGCGTCCCTGAATCTCTCTGGCCCGTCGGGGACGCCACGTTCGCCGTATTCGTCGCCGTCACGGCCGTTCCACGCCCCGCTCCACGGAAACCACGAGCCGTTCGCCTCGGGGCCGAACTCGATCATTATCGGAAACCTAAGGGCGCGCGCCTCGTCGGCCGCGCGCGATATCAAGCCGTCAAAACGGCCTTCGAGTATCGCCTCCATAGTGTATAGCGGCTCCGGCGCCCCCTGCTTCACGGAACTCCACGGCATCATCCCGACCAGCGGAACGACACCGGCGCCATGCAGCGCGCGGCATTCTTCCGACGGAAAGGCCGGCTGCACGCCCCAGTTCCATGAGAGGTACGCCCACACGATTTTTTTGCCGGCCAGGCGTTCGAAATCGGCGATATTTTGAACGGACACGCTGTCGTCCGTGACGCCGAAATCCGGATGAGCCGAATGATATATGCCGTCAGGACTTGACAGTTTCACGGCGGCGCGGGCCGGCGGAGCCAAAGACGCCGCGGCGAGCGTAGCGAGCGCGGCACAGAGAACGAGCGCGTTTTTTTTCACGAAATGTCTTTTTTGAGGGCGCGGTTCCGCCTGGCGCAGTACAGAACGTAACCGGCAATCAGGACGGCGCAGAATACGACGAGAACCGCCGTGATTTTGTGAAGCCCCTTGTACATGGCTTCGCCCGCCCCGCCTACCCAATACCCCAGGGCGGCCAGCGCTATGACCCATATCCCGCTGCCAAGTCCGGTGTAGAGGCTGAATTTCGCAAGGTTCATGCGGGCCAGTCCGGCTGGGAGGGAGACGTATTGACGAATCACCGGCAGGAGGCGCGCTGTGAACGTGCTGATGTGCCCGTGGCGCTCGAAGAACGCCTCGGCCTTGTCCAGCGCCGAGGGAGAGACGAAGAAGTATTTTCCGAACCGCTCGAAAAATTTCCTGCCCCATTTCACGGCTATATAGTAGTTGAAATACGCTCCCAACAGGCTGCCCGCGACGCCGCAAGCCACTACCGCGAACAGGTTCATCCTGCCCTGGCTCGCGAGATACCCGGCGGGAGGGATGACTACCTCGCTCGGAAACGGAAAAAACGACGACTCCAGAAACATCAGGCCCACTATGCCGGGATAACCCAGAGAACCGATCACATCCACAAGCCACGCGACCAGCGCGTGAAACGCGCCGGACAGCCACGAAATCGCGCTCATCTTATCTCAAACCCCTCCTCGTATTCTACCGGAGCCTCGTCGATGACGGAAAAGCCCCCGACGTAAGAGAACTGCGGGCCGACGCGGCACCAATCCTCCATCTCCTCCACGGCTCCGTCTTCGCCCTGAAAACACACCTCCACCCTGCGATCGGGGAGGTTTCTCACCCAGCCGCTCAAACCCAGTTCGGACGCGCGGGAACGCGCGCTCCACCTGAAACCGACTCCCTGCACTCTGCCCGAGACGATGACGCGCCTTCTCGTCATGGTCATTCGGCCTCCTTTGCAACGCCGCGCGCTGAAGCTATAATAAACACGCGATTTCAGAACATTTTATCATCAGGCGCGGAGGATAACCATATGAATAACTCGGCCGGCCCGGGGCCGGATTTCCTGAAAAGCCCGTTCGGACAGTGATAACTTTCGTCTTTGGCGGCTCGGGCAGCGGCAAGAGCGAGTTCGCCGAACGCCTCGCCCGGGAGGCCCGCGGGAAAATCATATATCTTGCCACGGCCCGTGCGGAGGATAGCGAGATGGAATCGCGCATCGCGCTTCACAAATCGCGCAGGCCAGCGTCCTGGGATACGTGGGAAGGCCCGGTTGAGACGCTTCCCGACGCGGCGCGAAAATTCGCCGGCAGCTACGATTTGTTGCTTATTGACTGCCTCACGACGTACGTTTCAGCTCTTTTCACCTCGTCGCGGGCGTCGGAAGGCGGCGACGAGGCTGTATGGTCGGAGTCGGCGAAAAAAATCCTGAACAGCGTATCGGGGATATTCACAGATTTCGCCGAAACTGTCCGTTGCGTTACGAAACGCCTGATAGTCGTCAGCGACGAGGTAGGATGCGGCGTGGTGCCGGCATACCGGATGGGAAGGCGCTTCAGGGACCTTCAGGGACTCGCCAACCAAACGGCGGCCGCCCTGTCCGACGAGGCCGTCCTTGTTGCGGCCGGCATTCCCCTCTGGCTCAAAACCGGAAGTACCGCGCGTGACGTCTCCTGACCCAGCCAGGTTTTTAGCCGAAATAGCCGGATGCGCCAGGCGCTTCGCGAACGAAGCCCGCGCGCCCGGTTTCGCCGCCGGGCTCCGCGGACAGTTTATTTCGGTCTGGACTCTCATAACCAGGATTCCGCTCCCCTTAAAACCGCGTCCTGCAAATTTTGCCCTTCCAACCGCTGACGCACTGGCGCTGATGCCGCTCGCGGGCGGATTGTTCGGCGCTCTGTCGGCGGTCATACCCGCCCTGTCGGCCTGCCTCGGATTGCCTGACCTCGCCGCCGCGTGGTTCGCGTGCGGCCTTTACACCGTGTTGGGCTGGGGGCTGCATCTCGACGGGTGGGGAGACGTGTGGGACGGTTTCGGCTCGGGACGGCGCGGGGAAGAGTTGAGACGGGTGATGAAAGACCCGAGGGCGGGCGTTTTCGGCGTAGCCGGCATCGTACTAGCGCTCTCCGCGAGAGCGGCGTTACTCTCCGGGGGCGGCGCGGTTAAGTGGATGACGGTATGCGCGCTGGGCGGAAGCGTCGGACGTTTCGGCGGAACCGTTTCCGCGTGCGTCGGCAAATATCCCTGGGAGAGCGGAATGGCGCGCGATATAGTCCGGGATTTCGGCGGTTATAGGTTGTTCCGCTCGTTCGTGTTCACGTGCGTCATGTTCCCCCTGGCCCCCTTCGCCTGGACCGCCGGCATGATTCTCTCTTCCGCCGCCGGCGCGGCGCTGGCCGTGTGGGCAAACGAAAAACTCGGCGGCGTCAACGGCGACGTAATAGGCGCGTCCTCCGTCCTTGGGGAATTGCTCGTGATGGCCGTCTGCTCGGTCTGACGCCGCGCGGATATCGGACAAATACGTCCCGATCGTATCCGCGGTGTACTTTTTGCCCGATACGGTGGAAAATAGAGTTGATTGCCGCGCCTAACGTCAAGATCGCGCGGTCTGAAATCGAAATCATATCGAGTTGGGGGAAATCGCTTTGAAACACGCGCCTATTAAGATGATAGCGTCCGACATGGACGGGACGCTGCTCGACAGTCTGAGCCGCGTCCCGGAACGCAATAAAGCCGCCGTCGCGGAAGCCGTGCGGCGCGGGGTAATTTTCGTCGTATCGACGGGGAGAATGTACCACTCCGCGCGCGGTTTCGCCGAAGAACTCGGCGTTGCGCAGTTTCCGCTGGTATGCTACAACGGTTCCATGATAGCCAAGCCGGACGGAGAGGAATTTTTTCACCTGAAACTCGACATGGACGTCGCGCTGGGTCTGCTCGCGTTTTTCAGGGATCGGAACATGTACGTTCAGTCGTATATCGACGACAGGCTTTACGTCAAAGAGGACGACGCCGAGCAATACCGATACTACAATAAATACTTCGGAGTGACCGGGACCGCCGTCGGCGACGCTTTGTACGCGCCGGCGAGACGCCCGACAAAGTTGCTGTCCAAGACGGAGGGAATCGAGGACTCGCGCAGGCTGATCGGGGAACTCTCCGGCATGTTCCCGGGAAGGCTTTACGTCACCAGCTCGAACGAGGATTTCATCGAGATGATGAACCCGGAGGCGAACAAGGCGAAGTGTCTCCGCGTGCTGTCGGAATCGTACGGCGTTCCGCTCGAAAACATCATGGCGCTGGGCGACGGCGACAACGACGCCGAAATGGTAGGAACGGCGGGACTCGGAATTGCGGTCGCCAACGCGCGCGAAAGTGTAAAAAAAGCGGCCCGCCTCGTCGCGCCGTCGAACGACGAATGCGGGGTCGCCTGGGCGATCGAGGAATACGTCTTAAAGTAGCGGCACTCCGTTCAGATGAGGGCGGCGAGGGGCGCCCTCATCGGGATACCGCCACACGCCGTTGTCGTCGAAGATGCTCCAGTTGATTCCGGCGAAGAAATCGCGGTCGCCGAACTGTTCGGTCGAAATCTCCTGTATGCCGCGTCCGTCCTCGCATTCGTGGTTGAAGCCGGGTTTGTCCTTGCGCCAAACGCAGTCGACTATGCTTCCGCCCGACTGCTTTACCGTAAATCCTTTGACGAGAGGGGACAACTCGCCGAACGAATAGCATCTCATCACGACCGGCTCCCCTCCGCGGCGGTTCATCATGCCCACGAAGCCGCCGCTTTGCGATCTGTTGCCGTTGGACGTGACCGACCCCAGACAATAGCAATTCTCCACCGTCACCGAGCCCTCGCTGCATTCCATCGACCCGGCGAAGCCTCCGACGCTGCCCTCTCCCGTCACTCCGCCGTTTGCGTAACACGCGTAAGCCGAACCTCCGGCGATATCCCCGGCGAAGCCGCCGGCAGAACCTTTCGGGCCCGTCTTGTTCACGCGGCCCGCCGCCGCGCATCTCGTCAGAAAGCCGCTGGTAAGGCCCGCGAAACCTCCGGCCAGGGCGCTGGCGCGTTCGCTGTTGGAGGCCACGTCGTTGTGCGACGTGCACCAATCGACGCGGCAACCGCGGATATGCCCGCCGAAGCCGCCTGTGTTGGCGCATTCGGCACAATCCAGCGCCACTTTCGAATGACAGTTCTCCATGGAACTGTCCTTGACGATCCCGACGAAACCTCCGGCGCCGTCGAAGCCTGTCGCGCGCAGCTTCCCGCGCGCCTCGCAATTGGCGATCTTCGTCCCGTTATAGACGTATCCGCACATACCGCCGCCCGCGTTTGTTCCCGTGACATCCAGGGACACGCTCGAAACGCTGTTCTCGATGACGCTGCTGCTGGCGAGTCCGACGATGCCTCCGACGTTCGACGAGGAAACCGACGATATCTTCCCCTCCGCGTAACAGCTCGCTATGGAACTGGTCTCGGCGTAACCGACGACGCCTCCGGCCGAGTCTCCGCCCTTTATCTCGAAATCCTCGACGTAAAGGTTCTGTATGACGGCGTATTCGATATAGCCGAAAAGCCCCGAACTTTTATTCCCCTGATTCTCCACGACAAAATTTTTGACCGAGTGCCCCTCGCCGTTGAAGACGCCGCAGAACTCGCGCTTGTCGAAAGGCCCGGTGCAGTATCCCACGGGGCGCCAACTAGCGCCGCCGAGGTCTATGTCGTCAACGAGCCTGAAATATGAACCACCGTAGGATATGCCGTCGTTGACGTCGCGCGCGAGTTTCAGCAGGTGCTCCGCTTTCGAAATGATATAAGCGGTCTCGGGAGACAATCCGTCTCCTCCTCCGAATTGAAGCGGCGGTAAATTAGCGTCCTGCCGCGTCATCTCTTCTTCGTATGCCGAATCGGACATTCATTCACTTCCCTGACGCACATTCCGAATTGGCGGGGAATTATCTCCAGCCGCCGTATTTTTAAACTTACGTAAATCATTATAACTCAATCACGGCGCAACGGCATTTACTCATTAATCCTCGATATGGCCAGCTTTATCCGCCGCGTAAAAATACGCCAAGTTAGTTATTGCAAGGCCTTACGTAAAATAAACGCTGAAAGTTCAGGCTTGCGCCGCTATTACTGACGAAACGCTCTGGTTTGCGGGTGTTGAGAGTGGTGATTGATATATAGATAATCATTTGTCCAAGCTCTAATAATCATTATTTGCGTATTATTCATTGGCATAACCGCTTAAGTATTGCTATAACTAAGTTTATAAGTACTTTATCTATACATCGATCACCACTCTCCGGGTGTTATAATCCCTTTGTCACTACTTATTGCAACAAACTTTTACCCGCTCTTTTGCAAGACTTATCGCCACCCACGCTCCCCGGCACAGTTGCATTTTTTTTTGCATTTGAGAATCTTGTGAATCAGGTTTTCCAAGCGACAATACGATATTGATATTCCAGCTTCGAATCGATTATATGAAATAAAAGTTAAAAGTAACTGGCCATCATATTAAGCCCCACGCTATGCGTGGGGAATCGGCAGAGCAGTAGCGTTGCCTGTAGCAACAGAATCTCCTTCGGATACAACGGTTATGGTTTCGGAACCAACCATACAGAGATGGGGAAATTCATATGGACAACAGTTCAGCACATACGAAAGGTTTTTCCGATGGTTTAATGTTTTAAGCCCCTTATAGGGGCGCGATCTCCAAACCACCGCTTGAAGCGGTGGTTGTGACTATTCAGCCGCGGTAAAAGTATAAGGAAGGATGTGTTGAAATTACGCGAAACACCTGTAGTGTCAGCAGGTGTTCAAAGACTTATGCTGACAAAGAAGTAGATTCTACTTCAATCTAACGAGTGCGGCCGGCCCGCTTGCGGAGTGGTTTCGCGGCATTCGTAACTGCGAAAGGAGGCAGTGGATACGGTCAGCGGCGGGCGGGGTATTTTATACCGCCCGCTTTTTCTGATGCGCCTTGCAGTCCACGAACTGGATGATGAAAACCCGTTGCCGCTTCGGAGCGTCGTTATTCCGCGGACACGAAAACAATAATGACGATACGCGGAAAAACCACCAACTTCGCCTTTCGTTCGTCTCAAAAACCCACCAACATCAACACTGTAATCATCTTATTATATCAGACAGGTAACTACCCAGAGATATTCAGTGAAAACGTGCATCTGAAAATAAAATGATTTCAAAAATCAGTGAAATGTACGATTTTTATAAAAACGGTTTATAATGGAAATACATTGGTTGAAATAAAAATCTCTTTTCCTAAAAGTAATTTTTGTAAGTGGCATAAATATAAAAAAGCCTGCCACAGTGATGGTTTGAATGGCGGCGATTCTTTGCAGCCCGCAAGTAGCCGCCATGTTTGGGAGGAAATGGAAAATATGCCGGATTCAGACGAATATACCGAATCAAAGAATAGGAATGAAGCGGGGAATACGGAACCTCAAACCCCCGCTGCGCCTTCCGCGCCCCCTTTAGTCGAAGCGGCCCTAGCGTGTCTCGTCACGGCCGCGCGCATCGCCGGCATCCCCGCCGACCTGGATGGGATTCTCCGTGCCTTTCCCTCCCGAAGAACCGAGGAAATTATCTTGATTTTGCTCCGCGCGGCGAAGAAGATCGGCTTGAAGGCAAAACACATAACCACGTCCATCGACAAGCTGGATAAACTCCCGTCGCCGTCCCTACTGCTCTTCCCGGACGGGGAAACGGTCATATGCCTCCGTGCTGAAAACGCGCCGCCGGAACACGAAAGCGACGAAGACTCCGTGAAAAAAGCCGCTTTAAAGGGCAGGGTGGTACTCTTCCATCCGCGCGGAAAGAAGCCCTTCATATGGAGTTTCGAACAGCTCGCCGAAAAATGGGAGGGCGACGCAATACCCTTGGCCAAACGTTTTTCTTTCGGAGACCTGAGCAAAAAATTCGGCATCGGCTGGTTTTTGCCCGTCATACTGCGATTCAAAAAACATCTGAGCGAAGTCTTTATCGGCTCGTTCTTTTTACAGACCTTCGGGTTAATCACTCCTTTATTCTCGCAGGTGATAATCGACAAGGTGCTGGTGCATAAGGGCTTATCGACATTGGATATCCTTGTGTTGGGATTGATTATAATAAACCTGTTCGAGATGATACTGACCGTCACCCGGACATACCTCTTCTCCCACACGACGAACCGTGTGGACGTCATACTCGGCTCGAAACTGTTCAAACACCTGCTCGCTCTCCCCCTGCCGTTCTTCGAGGCGAGAACCGTGGGAACCACAATAGCCCGCGTCAGGGAACTCGAATCGATACGGTCATTCATAACCGGCACGGCCCTGACCGTCGTGCTCGACCTGATATTCACCGTGGTGTTCATCGCCGTGATGTTCTGGTACAGCCCTAAACTGACCCTGATATCCCTCGCCGCCATGCCGTTCTTTATAGCTCTTTCGGTTATCGTCACTCCCATACTCCGCGAACGCCTGAACAAAAAATTCGCCTGCAACGCCGAGTCTCAGTCGTATCTCGTGGAAATGGTTTCCGGCATCCAGACGGTAAAGAGCCTCGCAATAGAACCGCAGTTGAACAACAGATGGGAAGGCTTGCTCTCCAACTACGTCCACGCCTCTTTTAAAGCAGGTTTCCTCAGCTCCTGGGCTGGTAGCGCCGCGCACCTGATACAGAAATCTTCTTCCCTGGCCATCCTCTGGTTCGGGGCAAGAATGGTGATGAACGGGGATTTTACCGTAGGCCAGCTCATAGCGTTTCAGATGCTCTCCGGCAGGGTGACGGAACCCATACTGAGACTGGCCACTCTCTGGCAGGATTTTCAACAGGCAAGGCTTTCAATAGAAAGATTAGGCGACGTTCTGAACTTCCCCGCCGAACCGGATATCTCTCCGGGCAGAAGCTCCCTCGGGAGGATAAAAGGAAAAATACAGTTTGAACATATCGGTTTCAGATACCGCCTTGACGGCCCGCCGATACTCGACGATATAAACCTCAATATCGAACCCGGCACGACCGTCGGAATAGTCGGGCGCTCCGGTTCGGGAAAAAGCACGATGACGAAACTCGTTCAAAGATTTTACCTTCCCGTTCAAGGACGTATGCTCGTGGACGGGATAGACCTCGCGCAGGCGGATCCTGTGTGGCTACGAAGACAGATAGGCGTGGTGCTCCAGGAGAATTTTCTTTTCAGCGGCTCCATAAGGGATAACATTGCCGCCGTCGATACCGCCGCTTCTCTGGAGAAGGTCATATCGGCGGCCAAAATTGCCGGCGCTCATGACTTCATCTTGGAACTCCCCGACGGATACGATACCCAAGTCGGCGAGCGCGGGGCTTCGCTCTCAGGGGGACAGAGACAACGTATAGCTATAGCGAGAACGCTCATGACCGACCCGAGGATACTGATATTCGACGAGGCTACCAGCGCGTTGGATTATGAATCCGAACGGATAATACAGAAAAATCTGAAAAGCATATGCAAAGGCCGGACGGTGTTCATAATAGCTCACAGGCTTTCGACCGTAAGAGGCGCGGATTTCATTATAGCGATGGATAAGGGCAGGATAATAGAACAGGGCACGCACGAACAGTTATTGAAACGCAACGGGCTCTACAGCTTCCTCCACAGACAGCAGGAGATGCTGGGCGAGGATTCTTCGGAATTGAGGATAGTATAGCAATGAGCGCGATACGGAAGGAAAAAAACAAAACAGGAAAGATAATCGACATAAGAAGCGGCTGGAACAGGGACGAACTGGAATTTCTCCCCGCCGCCCTCGAAATAGTGGAGACTCCCCCATCGCCGATAGGCCGGGCGTTGCTCTGGATAATCGTATCGTTCTTCGTCATAGCTATAACATGGTCTGTAATAGGGAAAGTCGATGAAGTAGCGGTAGCACCCGGCAAAGTCATTCCCTCCGGCTACACGAAAGTCGTTCAAGCCGAGGACAAGGGTATAGTCAGAAAACTCAACGTACAGAACGGTACGCGCGTCAAAACCGGAGACGTGCTAATAGAGCTTGACACCATAGCTACCGAGGCCGATATGTCCCGGCTTACAAAAGAACGCGATTTTTACCTGCTCGACCTCGCGAGGTTGAGCGCCGAACGGGAAAACAAACCGTTCAATCCCCCGGACGGCGTCGGAACGCCGGAGGAAAGGCTACAGCAGATGGAGCTGTCACGGGCGAGGACGATAGAATTCCGCTCCAGAATGGATACGATACGCCAGCAGGTTCTGATCGCCAAATCCGCGCTGGATAACTCGATAAAACAGAGAGAGAAATTCGAGGGCATACTTCCCATTGCCGCCGATCAGCGCAAACGGACGGAGGAACTCGCCGGGGACGGGACCGTTTCACTGTTTGAGCATCAGAATTATTTGCAGAAAGAGATAGAGATAAAACAAGACCTGTTAGCGCAGGGCGCGGAAGTCGAACGCAACGGAAGGGCCGTGACCGAAGCCGAAATGGAAGCGAAAAGAGCGGAGAGCGAATGGCAGTCCGAGATATCGTCCCGGATAGTGGACGACAGGAAACAGTTGCAAGCCATAGAGGAAGAACTTATTAAAGCGAAAGAAAGAAACCGCCTGAGCCGGATAACCGCCCCGATAGACGGCACTGTTCAGCAGCTTGAGATACACACATTGGGCGCGATACTCACGCCGGCTCAGCCTCTCATGCTGATCGTCCCGGACGGCGGTTCTATAGAATTCGAGGTATGGCTGGAGAACAGGGATATAGGATTCGTTTACGCCGGGCAGGGAGCGGAGATAAAGGTGGAGACGTTCGGTTTCCAGAAGTACGGAACGCTCGACGCTACTGTCAAATCCGTCGCCACGGAAGCGAAGGAAGACGAGAAACGGGGATTGATATACCAGGCGTTTCTCGAAACGTCGAGGGATTATTACGTTGTGGGCGACAGAGAGGTATCGCTTATACCCGGCATGTCGGTTACGGGGGAGATTAAGATACGTCAAAAACGGATAATAGAGTATTTCCTGGACACGTTCAAAAGATACACCAGCGAGGCGTTGAGGGAGAGGACATGATGAAAAGAATGAAAAAAATATTTTTTATCACATCGTTGTTTATTCTCCTGACAAATACGGCACACGCCAATGACGACGCAGTTCTCGCAAGGCTTCTCGACATTGCTGCCACAAATAGCCCAAGGATATCGGCCGCCGAAGAGAGAGTCAGTCAGGCCCGCGCTGGTGTCGGAGGCGCGGCCGCGCAGATGAGGCCGTCTCTCACGGGAAACACTTACGGCAGGTTGACGGATGAACAGAGTAATAACGGGCGCGAGGTATATTCGGCGTCACTCAGCCTCGTTCAGACGCTGTACGCCGGAGGGACGCTCAAGGCGAATAGGGCGGCGGCGGAACTGGCGCTGTCGGCGGCGAAAGCGGAGAGTTTAAGGACGTATCAGGAGACGCTCAACTCCGTGAGGGAAAGTTATTACGATACGTTACGGGCGGCGGCGCTTTTGAACGTGGCCGAAGAATCCTTGAATATGTCAAAGGAACATTTGAAACAGACGGAGGCGTTATA
>JAISDQ010000149.1 GCA_031264605.1 Synergistaceae bacterium
GGCCGGCGATTCGCTTTTCGATTTTTCCCAAAGGCTGTCCCACGTCATCTCGCGGACATTTATTTCTATTCCAAGTTTACGGAGGTTCGCCCTGTAAATCTGCATCGCGCTGCGATAAACCTCGGATCCGCTGATGATGGTGGCTTCCAGTTTGACGGAACTTGGGTCGACTCCCGATTTTTTGAGATATTCCTCCGCCCGTTCCATATCGAAAACGGGCTGGTCGAGAGTATCGTCGTGCCCCCACAGGCCCGACGGAACTATACCCTTTGAAACGACCCCGCGCCCTTCGAGAACGTTTGTAATGACTTCGTCATAGGGATAGGCGTAATTGAGCGCCCGTCTCAAATCGGCGTTGTCGAGCGGAGGTTTTTCCGTGTTCCAGAAACCTATGATGTTTCGCCACGACGGAGCCTCGTAGACGGTGATGCTCGGATTCTCTTTCAACGCCTTGAGGTCGCTCGTGGACAGCATGTTCGTGATCTGCGCCTCGCCCTTTTCTATGAGTAGTCTGCGCGACGAATTTTCCGAATATTTTTTGATTATCACTCCGTCGATCTGTCCCTCGCTCCAGCCTCTCCAATAACCGTCGAACTTCTTCATTATCGCTTGCTCGCCTCTTTGAACGCCGCTCAGCGTATAAGGCCCGGTGCCGCCGTCGGAGGTTCCCTCGTTGAACCAGTCTCCGCCCTTGTCGACAGCTTTCGGGGATATTATGAAAGCCGCGTACGCCGCCGAAGCTATGAGGTCTACCGGCGCGGCGCGGTCCAAAGTGAACACGACGGTGAAATCGCCGGTTGTTTCGATCTTTTGGACGGCATCCCATATGTACGCCGCGCCCTTTTTCATGTTTATCGTGCGCTCTATCGACCCTTTCACCGCCGCGGCGTCGAGGTCGGCGCCGTCGTGAAATTTAACGCCCCGCCTGATTTCGAACGTCCACGTCTTACCGTCGGGGCTGACTGACCAGCTTTCGGCAAGCAGCGGCTCCAGTTTCTGCGTCGAGGCGTCATAGCGCGTCAGCGTTTCGTAGATATTCTGGAGAACCCTGATGCCGTTGGAATACTCCGCGCTCGGGTCCAGGTCGATATAAGGCTCCGTATAGTCCGCGACTATAGCGATTTTTGGCGCGGCCGCGGCGGGATTCGCCGCGAACGCCATCGATAAAACCGCGGCGGCGCACAATATTACCGGCAAACAACGCTCAATTTTTTTCCAAAAACACATCTCTCCGCACTTCCTTCTTTAGTCAGGATATTTGCTTTATTTTACCGGCCATAGGACGAGGGTTCTGTTATTTTCGGGCATACGTTCATCCGGTTCCGTGATATACACTTCTCTCATGGGGCGAAGCGGAACGTAAGAGTTGTTTCCTATCCAGCGCAAAATAGCGCCGTAGGCCGCCGGTATCCATTCGTAAGAACCTTTGTGAAGAGTGGAAACCATCGCGCCTCCCCCGACCTTCCTGCTGTTTATCCCCTGAGGAGTCGCGATGACTTCGCTCACGGGAACGCACGTTTCCAAATCGAAGAAAACTTTGGTAGAAAACTCTTCGTGGTGCAGCAGCGCGAAACTGCTGCCGCACGCGCGCTCCCCGGAGCGCCTTAAAAAATCTTTCAATTCGTCCCTGCGTTCGGCCACGCGTTTGTCGAAATGCTCCTTTCTCACTTTTTCCCTTATCGATACGACAGGGACGTCCGGCTCGTCGCGCATTTTTATGCCGTAAGTTTCAAATACATTGTTCGGCTCTTTGGTAAGCTGGTCCAGCAGTATGAGGTTTCGTTCGTGTTCGGAGATCAGCCGTTTCAATTTTTCTTTCTGTTCGGTGAAAAAGCCGTTCAGCCTTTCGGGGGTTTTTTCGCTCACGAAACTTTTTATGTTGTCGAGAGACACCCCAAAACCGCGGAGTATTTTGATACGAATGGCGTCCGTGATTTGATTGGGAAGGTAATATCTGTAGCGCGTCGCCTCGTCGGTGTACGCGGGAACGAGCAGAGCGGCCCTGTCGTAAAGTCTGAGGGCTTTGTGGGATAATCCCGTGATTCGAGAAAACTCGCCGACCTTCATGTAAAGTTTCATGAAAACGTCCCTACGTTTTTTGCGGATTTATACTGCCGGGGAAATCTTAAACTATGCCCTTGGGGTAAAGTCAAGGAGAAAAACATTATTCGCGCGAACGGATTATTCGCGGCGCGCTAATGTCGGCAAGATCGGATCGCGGAATGAACCTCAATGACTATCCGCGGCCAGGAATTAGCGGAGCGCGGCGGCTGCGCCGGAACGCGGCCGGCGGCATATGAGCGGCAATTCAACCGTGACGCGGGAAGAAGGCGCGAGCGTCCCCCTCCCGCGTCACGGCGTTTCGTACCGCGGATTTAAAGAGGCGGTTTTGCCAAGATATTTTTCAGTATGTAGCTCTTCTCGACCGTCAGTTCATCGAGAGCCCGGCTCACGCCCTCCTGCCCTACGCCGGTCTGTTTCCATCCGCCAAAAGGCTGCTGGAGGTGCCGGTAATTGCCCGAGCTGTTGAACACCACGCCGCCGCATTCGAGACGCGAGGCGACGCGCATCGCGCGCCCCATGTCGCGGGTAATGACGCCCGACTGCAAGCCGTAAGGCGTGGCGTTTGCCATCTCTACGGCCTGATCCTCGGTCTCGAACTCTATCACCGGCAGTACGGGGCCGAATATCTCCATGGCGTTGGCGGCGTCCATATCCATAGTCACGCCGTCGAGCACGGTCGGCTCGTAGTACGTGGCGCTCAGGGATCGCCCGCCGTAAACCAATTTCGCCCCCTG
>JAISDQ010000188.1 GCA_031264605.1 Synergistaceae bacterium
GGCGCGGGAAAAACCACGCTGATGAACGTGCTGACGGGAATTTACGCGCCCGACGCCGGAACTGTCCGAGTCGGGGGCCGGGACGTCCGTTTCCGCTCCCCGCGCGACGCCATCGCTTCCGGCATAGGCATGGTGCATCAGCATTTTATGCTGATTCCGGTTCTCTCCGTCTGGGAGAATATCATTTTGAGCATGCGCGGCCTTCCTTTCGTGACCGACAAACGGGGGACGACGGAAAAAATCATGGAACTGTCCGAGCGTTACTCGCTGGCGGTCGATCCGGAGGCCATGGTCTGGACTTTGTCGATAGGCGAGCGTCAGAGAGTCGAAATATTGAAGATGCTGTACCGAGGGACGAAGGTTCTCATCCTCGACGAGCCGACGTCCGTTCTCACCCCCCAGGAAGTCCGCGTTTTCTTCGCCGCCCTGCGCAGGATGACGGAAGCGGGGCACGGCATAGTCATCATCTCCCACAAAATCGAGGAAATTCTGAGCATAGCGGACCGGATGACGATTCTGCGCAAAGGGGAGCGCGTCGCCGCGGCGGAGAACGCGGGCGTTACCAAGGAGACTCTGGCACGGATGATGGTCGGCCGCGAGCTTAAAAACGTGGAAAAAACCGAGGGGCCGCGCTCGCGCGATGTGGTACTGTCGTGCAGGGAGCTCTCGGTACATAACGACCGGGGCGCGCGGTCTCTCGACGGCGTCAGTTTCGACCTGCGCGAAGGTGAAATCCTGGGCCTGGCCGGCGTGGCGGGAAACGCTCAGGACGAACTGTGCGAGGCTCTGGCCGGTTTGCGCCCCCTCGACGCGGGAAAGATAATCCTGACGGGAAATGACGTCACCGGGCTCAGCCCCCGCGAGTTCATTGACCGGGGTATGAGTTATATCCCAGCGGACCGCAAGGGGACGGGGCTGGTCTCCAGTATGAACGTCACGGAAAACGTCGCGCTCAAGAGTTACTGGAAAAAACCGATCGCGGAACGCAAATTCCTCATAAATTGGAAATACGCCGCTGGCATGGCGCAAAGGCTCATCGCGGCTTTCGACGTGCAAACGCCGTCGCCCGCTTCCCCCGTCAGAAATCTGTCGGGAGGCAATATGCAGAAGCTGATGCTGGCGCGCGAACTCTCGGGAAAACCGTCCGTGATACTGGCGATGCACCCCGTATGGGGACTGGACGTCGGGGCGACCGAATTCGTGAGGGAGCGCCTTTTGGAAGAGCGCGCCAGGGGCGCCGGAATATTGATGATTTCGGAGGACCTGGACGAGATGCTGCTGCTGGCCGACAGAATAATGGTCATTTCGAGAGGGCGCATAATGGGCGTGATAGATGATCCGAAGAGCGTATCCAAGGAGCGCATAGGATTGATGATGGCGGGAACTTCGATGGATGACGGAGACCGCGCGCGCGAGGCGGCCGTATGAGCGGCTGGCGTTTGGAGAGGCGCGTTTCTCCCTCCGCGCTCTGGAGCGCGTCCGTGACGGCGGTTTCAATCCTGGCCGCGCTGGCGCTGGGCGGCCTGCTAATGGCGCTGATGGACGTAAATCCGGCGAAAGCGTATTTTGAGATGCTGCGCGGTTCGCTTGGGAGCTGGTACGGTTTCGCGGAGACGATAGTGAAGGCGATTCCGATCACGCTGACGGGCCTCGCCTGTATTCTGGCGTTCAAGGCCTCCATCTGGAACATAGGGGCGGAAGGGCAGTTGATCATGGGGGCGCTTGCCGCGACGGCTTTTGTGAGATACTCGCGTCTTGAAAGCCCGTTCGGAATATTGGTCTGCATGTTCGCCGCGTCCGCGGCCGCCGGAGGATTGTGGGGGGCCGTCCCCGGTTTTCTGAAGGGGAAATGGAACGTCAACGAGATCATAGCCACCCTGATGGGGAACTACATCGCCGCGTGCCTGATGGACCTTCTTCTGTACGGGGCGTGGAAAGATCCCGCGAGCATGGGGTTCCCGATGACCGCCCCTTTCCCGCCCGGCGCGAGGCTCTGGGTTTTCGCCGGCAGATTGCACGCGGGGCTTTTTATCGCGCTCGTCCTCGCCGTGATGATTCACGTGACGATGCGCCGCACGCAGTGGGGTTTCGAGGTAAGGGTGATAGGCGAGAACCGTAAAGCGGCGCGGTACGTCGGAATAGGAATAATGAAAAATATAGTCCTGGTGATGTTTCTGTCGGGCGCGATAGCGGGGCTTTGCGGCATGAGCGAGGTGGCGGGGCTGCATGGAAGGCTTTCGCGCGGTTTTTCCGTAGGTTACGGTTTCACCGGCGTGATAGTGGCGTGGCTCGCCGGCCTGAACGCGCTGCTTCTGCCATTCGTCGCGTTTCTCATGGGAATCCTTCTGGTGGGGGGCGATACCTTGCAAGTTGTGATGGGACTGCCGCTGTCGAGCGTGCAGGTCGTGCAGGGCCTTATATTGTTCTGCGTGCTGGGCGGGGATATATTCAGAAATTACCGGCTGATACGCCCGCGCGCCCCGAGACATAGGGAGGCGGTTTGATATGGACGTGCTGATACCGATACTCGCCGCCGCGGTTCGCAGCGGCACTCCGGTCGTTTACGCCGTCATGGGGGAGATATTGGCCGAACGCTCGGGGGTCATGAACCTCGGGCTGGAAGGCCTCATGCTCCTGGGGGCCTTCGCGGGATTTTCGGCGACGCAGTCCACAGGCAGTCCGGAACTCGGCCTCGCCGCGGCCTTCGCGGCGGGAACGCTCGCTACGTTCATTCACGCGTTCCTTTGCGTCACTCTGGGAGGCAACCAGACCGTCAGCGGCCTGGCGCTCGCGATGTTCGGCGGGGGAATGAGCGCGATGCTGGGGCGCGGCCATATAGGAGAGACGATCAAGGGCCTGATGCCCTTCGATTTTCCGCTTCTGTGCCGAATTCCCCTGATCGGGCCAGTTTTTTTCAGGCACGACGTCATGGTTTACATATCGTTTCTGCTCGTTTTTTTCCTGCATTTTTTTATATTTCGGACGAGGCCCGGAATGAATCTGAGGGCGGTCGGCGAAAATCCCAGGGCGGCGGACGCTATGGGCATGTCGGTCTCCCGCGCGAGGTACCTGTATACGTTAGTGGGCGGCGGACTGGCGGGATTGGCCGGCGGCTATCTCTCGGTCGTCTATTCGCAAATGTGGGTGGAGGGCATGACCGCCGGCCGCGGATGGATAGCGGTCGCCCTCGTGATTTTCGGGATATGGCGTCCTGTGAGGGCGATGTTCGGATGTTATCTCTTCGGCGGTATCGATGCCTTGCAACTGAGAATGCAGGCGGCCGGCACGAGTATCCCGGCCCCTATATTGCTGATGCTCCCGTACCTGATGACGCTGGGAGTGCTGGTTTTCATATCGATAAGAAGCAAATCCGGAATACTCCTGGGCGCGCCGGCATCCTTGGGGACGCCTTTCCGCAGGGAGGAACGGGAATGATTGTTCAAGAGCCCGCGTGTACAGCTACCCGCTATAGCCAGAATGGAATAACGCGCCCTCCGCGGAATTTACGCGCACACAACTCCCCCCGTTTGGGGGAGTTTTTTTACAACCTGGCGCGGCTCGGTTATAATCTGGATAACGATCCGCGTTTTGGGAGACGTATTGATGATGTTTATTGTCCTTGAAGGAATAGACGGCAGCGGAAAGACCACGCAGGCAAGGCGGCTCGGGGAGTGGCTGTCGGGTCTGCTCGGAAGGGAAAGAGTGCTTGTCACGAAGGAACCGGGCGGATGGCCCGGCGGGGACGCGGTCAGGCGGCTCGCGCTCGGCGGGAGTCTGTCGAGCGTATGGGGCGAATTTTTCCTTTTTATGACGGACAGGTGCGAACATGTGTCGGGCGTCGTCACGCCCGCCTTGGAAAAAGGCGTGTGTGTCGTTTGTGACAGGTATACCCCTTCGACGCTCGCTTATCAGGTGCTGTCGAACCCCTCGATAGGGAACGAAGCCGCCGATTACATGACGGGCGTGAGCGAGGTCATCGGCCTGCCGCGGCCCGATTGCGTCTGCCTTCTGGATATAGGCGCGGACGCGGCGAGAAGACGCCTCGAGGCGCGAGGAAAACTGGATTCGTTCGACGCGAAGGGGCGCGATTATTTCGAGCGCGTTAGGGCCGGATACGACGTCCTGATGAAGCGTTCCCCGGACGGGTGGATAAAAATCGACGCTTCGGGGGACGAAAACGCGGTATTCGGCGAACTCAAACGCGGTCTCGAGCGGAGGCTGGGGACGCGCCTCAGCGGATACGCCGCGTGAAAGTCAGCGGCGCAAAGTTCAAAAGCGGCGAAACGGCCCCTCACTCGGGTCAGGCCGCGGCGAGGGGGACTTCCGTCTCCGGTGTTCACGGCGCGGAGAAAACGTTCGCCGAGATATCCGAGGACATAGAGCTTCAGGGGATGATAACGGAACTCGACGAAATAGGCGCGGCCCTCTCGCGTTACCCGACTTCGGCGCTTCTCGGACGGTACAGGGAACTCGTGAAGATGGCGCTGAACCGCGTCAAAAACGGCATGCGCATAAAGAGGGAGTTCAAGTGGAGGCGGACGGAGCGCTCGATGTTCATGGTCATAGAGCGCGCCGAGGATGCCCTCGCGGAGCTTGAAGCGCTGGAATCGGCGCTTGGAAGAGAGCGTGACAGAACGCGAATATTTTCGCTGATCGACGAGATAAAGGGATGCCTGATCTCTCTCCTGTTCTGAACGAAATATCTTCCTCGCGCGAATGGAACGAACTGCGCGAAACGCTCTCGTCGGGAGGCGCGCCGGGCGCTCTGCTCGCGATCGTCGCTTCCGAGCAGGCGCGCCGTTTCAGGGACATGTACGCGCGGCTTGTACTGTGCGATTCGGGCAGCGGCTCGGACGGATGCGCTTCGTGCCGTTCGTGGATGGACGACGGGCACCCGGACATGCTAGTCGCCGGCTCGGGCGACGGACCTCCCGGAATCGCCGATTGCGTGGAGATGCAGACCGCTATGTCGCTGAAGCCGTTTTGCGCGCGGGGGAGGCTCGGCGTGGTTCATTCCGTCGACGCGATATCGCTTCCGGCGGCAAATTCCCTGCTGAAAATCGCAGAGGAGCCCCCTGAAGGGGGACATCTCCTCTTTCTCGCGGAGGAGGACAATGTCATATCCACAATTCGAAGCCGTTCATGGACGGTCTCGTTCAAGCCGGAAGAGACGGCCGGCGACAGTCCTCCCCCCGGGACTTCGGCGGGATGGGCGGCCTGGATCGAGCGCACCAGAAAATTATCGGCCGACGAAATCGCTCCCGAGGCTGACCGCTGGGCGAGATGGCTGTGCGGCAAGGGCGAGTTCCGCCTCGCCGCTTCGGTGAGGAACCTGATGTACGTATCGAAAAAGAGGCGCTTGCCTGTTTCAATGGTTCAGGACGCACTGGTGGCGATCCTGAGGGAAGGAGTTCCAGTTGGGCAAATACTTGGCGACTTACGGTAAGCCGAGATTCCTGGGGATAGTGGAATTTGACCCTGATACGGACGTCGCGCGCCCCCAGGGCGGCATGATCATAGCGACCTCGCACAGAGGCGAGGAAGTGGCCTCGGTAATGGGGCCGCTGAACGAAACGCAGGAAAATGAATACAGGGGCATGAAGGCGGTTTCCGAGCACGGCGAGGGACCGGCGCGGGGCGGCGAACCCGTGGTGGGAGACCTCGAGTTCGTCCGCCAGCTCACCGCCGAGGACAAGGTACAATGGACTTCGCGGAAGGAATCCGAGGCGGGCATACTCAGGGACGCTCAAGAAATGGCCGAGGGGCATAATCTCGAATTGAAACTCGTCGACGTCGAAACGATGATAGACGGCAAAAAATTATTCCTCTACTTCACATCCGAGACCAGGATAGATTTCAGGACTCTCGTGAAAGATCTGGCGCGTAAATTCAGGACCAGGATAGAACTGCGGCAGATGGGCGTCCGCGACGAAGCCCGGCTGATCAGCGGCGTGGCCTCGTGCGGCTTGCCCTGTTGCTGCAGCTACTGGCTGAATCAGTTCGCGCCCATAGGCATCAGGATGGTGAAAGAGCAGAACATTGCCCTGAACCCGGCCAAGATTTCCGGGATATGCGGACGGCTGATGTGCTGCATGTCGTTCGAGCACAAGGTGTATAAAAACCTGTGGGCCGGGCTGCCGGGGCCGGGAAGCAAAATAAAGACTCCTAACGGCAACTACGTGATCGTGGCGATGGATATCAGCCGTGAGTCGGTGCGCTGCCACAAGCCGTCCGGAGGGGACGTCTCCGTCCCGATAGCGATGTTCCAGGATTTCCGCGCGGCCATTACGGGCGGCGGCGAATGGGAGCCTCCGGTCGACGAAAACGAGCCCGTGGAAGAAAAACCGTCTCGCGGGAAATACGAATGCTCCTGCCGGAGAAACATCGAATTCGGCAGAACCGCTCAACTTGCCCGCGGAAACGCGCTTCCGCCCTGTTCGCGGACGGAAATCCGCGCGGTTGACGAGGGAACAGTGAAGCCGGACGGTAGAAAAGCCGAAGGAACCTCCGCGCCCGAGAAATACTCAGGACAGAGGCACAACCGCAGAGGCGGCCGGCATCGGCGGCCCGACGGCGAAGCCATTCGAACCGAAGCGGTTAAACCGCGCGACAAGACGTTCCAGCCAAAACCGCCCGAGCCAGTTCAAGAGGCGGCTCCAAAGGCAGTCACTCCCCAGATGAAAGCGGCGAGGAACCGCAAGAGAAGGCGCAGGCAGAAGCACGGTCCATCGGCTCCATCGGCCGAAAACTGATTCAGGCGGTGATCGAATGGCTTTGTTGGGAAACGTGTTCTCCAAACTCAGAGGCATAACTAACAAATGGTCGCAGGGAGTATCGAACCTCTTTTCGGACAGCCCGCTGACTGACGATTTCTGGGAAGAGCTGGAAGAACGCCTTCTTTTGGGAGACGTGGGGGTCGAGACCACCGAAGAACTGATCGCCGAACTGAGGCAAATCGCGGTCGGCCGCCGGATAGCCCACACCGGGGAACTGAGGGGGGCGTTCGCGGAAGCGCTCGTGCAGCGCCTCGAGGATATACCGGACATGGGCAAGCCGCTTGACGTTTCGGCGTCGCCGTCCATAGCGCTTCTCGTAGGCGTGAACGGCAGCGGCAAGACCACCACAGCCGGAAAACTAGCCTCGCGGCTCGCCGGACAGGGGAAGACGGTGATCCTGGCGGCGGCCGACACATACAGGGCGGCGGCGATAGAACAGCTCAAAGCGTGGGGAGAGCGGGCGTCGGTAAGGGTCATAGCTCATTCCCACGGAAGCGATTCGGCGGCGGTGGTGTTCGACGCGATACAGGCCGCTAAGGCTTCGGATACGGACGTCGTGATCGTCGATACGGCGGGAAGGCTTCACACCAAATCGAACCTGATGGATGAACTCGCGAAGGTGGGAAGAGTGGCCTCGCGCGAAACTCCCGGCGGAATCGGCGAGACGCTGCTGGTGCTCGACTCGGTGACGGGGCAGAATGGATTCACGCAGGCGGAAATATTCAACAAGTCCATCCCTCTCTCCGGCGTAGTGCTCACTAAATTCGACAACACCGCCAAGGGAGGGATAGTATTGTCCATATCGCAGCGTTTGAGGCTCCCCATAAGATATATCGGCCTGGGCGAGGGAGCGGCGGATCTGGAGCCCTTCTCCTGCCGCGATTTTGTTCACGCGCTTCTCGGAATGGAGATAGCGGGCGCGCGCAATGGCTAGCGATCCGGAGATAAAAACCGGGATGCTTTCGGCCGTCTCCGGCGTACAGGAAGTGTTGCGCGCCCTTTATTTCTACGGCGCCGATTACATTATGCTGAAAATGGGACGCCGGGAAAAGCTCGTTCATAAGGAGCAGATGATTTCGCTCATGGAGCTGGGCCGCGAGAGGACGACCATCGGCGAAATGTCCGTCATGACGCTGCCCGAACCGATGTCGGCCAGGACGCGTGCCGAGGACGTGCCGCCGGAAACCGCGCTTCTCATGTTTTTCCGCAAGGGAGAAGGCCCGGCGGGTTCCTTGTCCAAGACGTCGTTCGGCGAATACCGGGAACAGAAGGTCAAGGAGACCGAAGCGGTATATCCCGAGTGGTGGGGAGCGCCGCTTCCTCTGCTTTACATGGACGACGAGCGCGTCGCCCTGAACGACGCGGCCGCCGCGAAAATACCCTGCGACGCGAAAGGTCTGGCGGCGCAGGCGGATAAAATGAAACGCGACGGTATAATCACCGTGAAGGACAAAAAACGGGAACTGACTTTCTCGCTGCGCCCCGTCGAAGAAAACATCTATCTGGCCGAGGACGTATCCGGCGATTTTGAAACGGCTGAGGAACTGGTGTGGTGGGCGGCTGTGGGCAAGGCGTTCGTCCGCCGGCTGGAGGAAAATGGGGCCGTGATACGGCGTCTTTCCCCTTTGGAAGAGCCTCCCGCCTCGGCCGCGGAAGTCCTCCCCTGTTCATGGGAGAACGAACCTCTGGGCAGCGTCGCCATAGGTATGCCAGGCGACGCCGCTCCCGATACCGGCGAGGCCCGCGAAGAAAAAGACGTTGAAACAGTTTCTCCGGACAGTGAGGGCGCGCCGG
>JAISDQ010000160.1 GCA_031264605.1 Synergistaceae bacterium
TATCCATTTGTCAAAATCGTGTTAAAATGTTCGCGCATAACGTTTGTGCGCAGAGTGACAGGAGGGATTTTGTTGATTCGATTGTTGGGAGGCGTCATTATCGCGTTGTTCCCCGCGGCGGCTTGGGCGGCCGACGCGGGCGCTCCGGCTCAGCAGGGCGGATTTTCCGGTTTGCAGCTGATGCCGATAGTACTGATGATAGGCATTATGTATTTCCTCGTGTTCCGCCCCCAGAGGAAGAAGCAGCAGCAGCACGACAAGATGATCGCTTCGATCTCAAAGGGCGACAGGGTAATCACGGCCGGAGGTTTCTTCGGCAGAGTGCTGGACGTCCTGGACGATTCGTATATTTTGGAACTCGACGCCGGCGTGAAAGCGCGCATCCTCAAGGGTTCCGTTCAAAACAAGCGCGAGGGCGACGACAAGTACCGGCCCAAAAAATTGAGAAAAAAGCGGCGGGTAGTCCGCCATGAGGACGCGGCGGAATCCGAGCGGCCGGCAGAAACGCCCGTACTTTCGCAGGCGTCTCTCGAAGATGGCGTCTCCGTGGAGGAAAACAAGGCGCTCATCGAAGAAGTACAGGACGGTCCCGAACGCGCCGGCGAAATGAAAAGCGAACATGTCGATGATGACGGGAGGAATCCGGCAAATGCCGAAACAAAATAAGACAGTTTCTCCCCTGCGGCCCGCCAACGCTCCAAAACCCGAGGCGGCGCAGGGTGCTCACACGCTCCAGAAAAGGGATAAAATCCGGCTCGCGGTCATCGTGGTGATACTGCTCAGCGCGATGTTCGCGGTGTTTCCGATTGAAGACCGGGTCAAACTGGGGCTCGACCTCAAGGGCGGCGTTCACATAGTGTTGCAGGCGAAAACCGGCGGGGCGGACCTCAGCGGTAACGACAGCATCGACCGCCTCGTCGCGGTTCTGCGCAATCGCGTCGACCAGTACGGGATCACCGAGCCCCAGATACAGCGCGAGGGAACAAACCGCGTCGCCGTCGACCTCCCCGGCGTGGCCGATTCGGCGGCGGCGCTCGAACTTATAGGGCGCACCGCGGTATTGCAGTTCAGGCAGGTGGTTCAGGCCGGCGGAACACCTCCGCCGCAGGTGCAGCGCCAAAATTATTCCTCCGATGAAGATTTCGACCGAGCGCGCGCCAATTGGGACGAGCTGATGAAGCAATACGACGAAAGCCTCGTGTCGCTCGAACAGGCGGTCAAAGACGATCCGAACCTGATGATTGGGCGCGAAGAGGACGACGGCAGGGCATATGTGCTCGGCGAGGTTTACGTGTCGGGCGGGGAATTGTCCGACGCGAGATACACGGAGGACGAATACGGCAAACCCGCCGTGGCGTTCAGCTTCAACAGGGAAGGCGCGGAAGCCTTCGAAAAGGCCACCGCCGATAATATCGGGAAGCAGATCGCGATAGTGCTGGACGACGTCATAATCTCCGCTCCGGTCGTCCAGACCAGGATAAGCGCCGACGGCAGGATAACCGGTAATTTCACCTACGACGAGGCGGTGCGGCTCGCCATCATGCTCAAGGCGGGAGCGCTGCCGGTCGAGGTCGAAGTCGTAGAAAACCGCGCAGTCGGCCCGTCGCTCGGCGAGGACTCGATTCATTCCGGCGTTCGTTCGGGAATAATCGGCGGGGCGCTCGTGGCGGCTTTCATGCTGATTTACTACGGGATGCTCGGCATAGCGGCAGACGTGGCGCTCGCCGTGGCCATGCTGGTGCTGATTGCCGTGGTGATATTTCTCAAAACGACGCTCACGCTTCCCGGCATAGGAGGCATAATTCTCACGATAGGCATGGCGGTCGACGGCAACGTCCTCATATACGAGCGCATGAGGGAGGAATACCGCTCGGGCAAGACCATATCGGCGGCGCTCAATTCGGGTTTCCGCAAGGCCCTGGTGGTCATTCTCGACTCGAATGTGACCACGCTGATAGCGGCCGCCGTTCTGTTCTATTTTGGTTCGGGGCCGGTCCGCGGTTTCGCGGTCACGCTCTCCATAGGCGTGCTGTCGTCGATGTTCGGCAACATCGTCGTGACGCGCGCGCTGCTTCAAATATTGCTGCGTTTCAACAAGAATCTGGCTCTGTAGGCGGGTGGTTCGGATGGCTACTTTTGACGCTTCAAAACTCAACATCCCATTTATGAAATACCGCAAGTTCTACATGTTACTTTCGGGCGCGCTCATCGTGCTCAGTCTCGTGCTGTTAGCAACAAAAGGACTCAATTACAGCGTCGATTTTTCGGGCGGCGTGTCCTTGCAGCTAAAGTTCGGATCCCCGGCGGATATAGGCGCCGTCAGGGAGGCCATAGGCGGCGTCGGGCACGGGCTGGAGGCTCAGGCTTTCGAGGACGGAAGCATCCGCATCCGTTACGCCGAGTCGGACGATGCTCTGCAGGAACAGATACTCCAGATTTTAAGGGATAAATTCGGCGATGTGACCATTCAACAAATAGACAACGTGGGCCCGGCGGTCGGCGCGGAACTGCGCAGGCAGGCCGCTGTCGCCATTTCACTCTCGATAGTCGCGATACTTATTTACATGGCTTTCCGATTCCGGTTCCGTTTCGGGGTGGCCGCTGTGGCGGCCCTGGTGCACGACTCGCTGATAATGCTAGGGGCTTACAGCCTCACGGGGCGCGAGGTGGGCACTTCGTTCATTGCCGCCGTGCTGACCGTCATAGGTTACTCGCTCAACGACACGATAGTCATACTCGATCGTGTCCGCGAGAACTGGAACCAGATTCACAGCGTCGGCGTTCTCCCCCTAATCAACAACTCGGTAAACCAAACGCTGTCCCGCACGATAAACACGTCGCTGACCACGCTTCTGCCAGTGCTGGCGATGTTCTTCCTGGGCGGCGAAGTCATCTCGAACCTGGCCTTCGCGTTTCTGGTCGGCATAGTGGCGGGAACTTACAGTTCCATATTCATAGCCAGTTCCATGGTGGCCGAGTGGTATCTGAGAAAACCCGAGAAAAGATAGCAATGTTCAAGCCCCGCCCGTCTTGCGGGCGGGGCTT
>JAISDQ010000231.1 GCA_031264605.1 Synergistaceae bacterium
ACGGCCAATCCTTTAACAGGGCTTGTTTACTGCGCCGACTGCGGAGGCCGCATGTTCAATCACCTGGGAACGCTGGCCTGGAAGTACGATTCGCAGGATTCCTACGCCTGCAACCAATATACGAAGTATCCTCCGAAATGCTCCATGCACTATATCAAAACGTCCGCTCTGCGTGCATTGGTATTGGAAGTGATACGCCGCGCAAGCGATTTCGCGCGCCTCAACGAGGAAGAATTTGTGCAACGGGTACGCGAGGCTTCCGAGCTAAGAAGCGCTGAGGAAGCCAAAATGAGGAAAGAACAGCTTGCAAAGTTCACAAAACGCTGCGACGAACTCGATTCGCTCATCAAAAGGATTTACGAGGACAAAGTGACGGGCGCGCTCTCCCCCAAACGCTTTGAAAAACTCTCAAGCGAGTACGAGGAAGAACAGGAGCATCTGGAAACTCAGATCGCTGAACTGCGAGCCGCCATTGAGCGTTACAGCGAGGACGGAAGCAGGGCCGAGAAATTCCTTGAGCTGTCCCGGAAATACACCGACTTCACGGAATTGACGCCCGCCATGTTGAACGAATTCGTCGACAAGATACTCGTTCACGAGGCGGAGGGAACGAGGAAAGGCTATGGGCGTTTCCAGAGGGTGGAAATTTTTCTGAATTTCATCGGGAAATTTGAAGTTCCTGGCTGTGAGGAAGCCGAACCGAAGCCGATAGACCCTGTGGAGCGCCGGCGTGAGTGCTGGAGAAATTATTACCACAGCCACAAGGAGAAAATCCACGTTGAAAATGCGAAACGCGCAGCCGCTAAGAAGGCTGCGAAGTTGGCGGCAATGCCGGTGAAAACCCAAGAGGAGATAGAGGCTGAAGCAAAAGCCAGACACGAAAGACACAAAGCGTATCAGAGGGAGTATCAGCGCGAGTGGAATAAAAGACGAAAAGAAAAAGAAAGAATTGATAAAATTGAACGTGAAATGGTGATATAATAACGCCGTTAGACAAGAATAGACGGCCATTCACCATTTCAACCTTAATATTTTAGAAACTGCTGCTTTGACAAATGGGAACTAACGAAATTGATGTTACGTAACGCGTTATATTGGCATGTAC
Organism: Synergistaceae bacterium; assembly: GCA_031264605.1. Lineage (GTDB taxonomy): Bacteria > Synergistota > Synergistia > Synergistales > Synergistaceae > JAIRKI01. The sequence goes on from JAISDQ010000231.1 coordinate 1,106, forward strand.
AGATGAAGAAATTTGGCCGTTACAGGCATTGCGGAATGTTGCGGATGGACAAAGGTGGCGGCGCGGGCGGGTAAGAAATATTGGCGTGAATGAGCGGAATTTTTGTGGCCGTATGTAGGGGGGCGCATTGCGCGTCCGACGTTACCGGATATCGGCGAGACCGTAAAAAACGCGGCAGAGAACGTCCCTCATATTTACGAATCCGTAACAGCCGATAAATATGCGATCATGCCTGACCATATCCGACTGATTTTGATTATCGGGGACGACCCCGGACGCGCAATGCGCGCCCCTACAATTTCGGCGGTCATCAATCAGGTGAATTGGCAGGACGATTGTCTTTACCCGCAATAAATATCCAGGTTGTAGATAATGTTATAGCGAATCTTTGTTACCAACATGGACAGTTGATAAAAAGTAAGATATACTGCTACAACACCTGCTGACACTACAGGTGTTGGTGTAATTTCAGGCCGGAAAAGGCGCGTTTGTGCCGTCACGGCCGAAAGAGATACGCGGTATTCCATGATTGAATAGTTACAACTAAAAAACTGAATATGTGGCTGCGGCCTTGCCGCTTTTGGCATTGGAAACAGGTGAAAATCCTGTGCGGTCTCGCCGCTGTGAGAGATGAGTCTTCCGCGAATTGAGGAAAAAACGCCACTGGTTTATACCGGGAAGGTTGCGGAAGATGTTGACGCTCAAGTCAGAATACGGGTATCGCAGCCTTGGTGCATTGCGTTTAGCGAAAGACTAAACCTTCACTGCTGACGGTACGCTGGTTGTAAATGGCGGAAACCTGAGTTAAGGGACATGTCTTCGGATGTGTCCCTTAAATTTTCCCCGAATGACATCGCCGTCAGATAATGGTTGAGTTTGTTGGGCTTTCGTGTTGCGCGGGAGCCTTTTTTTATGCCCGATTTTTCGTTCTGAGCGCTGACGCGCCGATGGAGAGGACTGATTGCATGATTCAAGCCGCTTAGCGCGGCGAATTTCGGCGGGATAGGGGAACGCGGCGTTGTTGGTTTTATGGCTGGCTGAAATATCTATCAAAAGAATATTGAGATAACGGGAGGAATCATGATGAGAAAAGCGTCGAAAACGTTAGAAAGTCGGCGGTTTGCCCGGCGATTGGCAAAAATCTTCCTGGCTTCGCTCTGCTTTTGTGTTTTGGCGGCAATCGCTCCATTTCAGGCCGCAGCGGAGGATATCAATTATCCCCAAAACGGCGAACTGCGGCTTGATCCCGAACCTCCCGCCGCGATGGCGCTTTACCCGGACAGTCCTTCGGATAACACGATCTCGGTGGAGGGATCGGAAATTAAGGGGGGCGTTTATGGCGGCGTGGATTATACCAGCGCGCAAGACGCCGAATCTTCCGGCAATACCGCGACAGTCAAAGGCAGCGAGGTTGGATCGCTTATCGGAGGGCAGGCCGTCGTAGAGACCGGCAATGGCAATGCCTCCGCTGAAAATAACGCGATAAATCTCATCAACAGCAAAATCGTCATGAAAGACGCTATCGGCGGTCATGCTGAAATATCTGGAACCGGAAGCGTTTCCGCGAGCGGCAACACGGTGAACATCTTTGGAAGCCGTCTCGACGACGGGTCCGTTATAGGCGGAGAGGCTGAGGATAATGGCTACGGCATGGGTGTGGCGGCGGCGGATAATAATGCGGTGAATATAACCGACAGCCACGTTCAATTCTCGACTACCGGAGGATTGGTTTTTACGATGGGCGCGGCCTCGGCCAGCGAAAATCGGATCAGCGTTACGCGCAGTACGCTCAGTATAGGGGAATATTGGGACAGCTCCATAGGCCAAAATGGCTCATATGTCATACCTAATCTCTTTGGAGGCTCGGCGGTAGGGTTTATGGGAAACGCGGAAGCAAGCGGCAACGTCATCACCGTTACGGACAGCTTCATCAACGCGAATCTCGTTGGCGGAATGGCGGTTTCTCCATATGGCGATTCTTTTGCTAGGAATAATGTCGTGACGCTTATTGGGAATACGGACATCGCTTATTACCTTGCCGGAGGGCGGACCCAAATGGGCGCGCCAACCGATCTTTTCACGGGAAACACGCTCAACGTCTGGGAGCCCAAAGACGGCGGCATAACGGTCGGCGGGGATTTGAGCAATTTTCAATATTACAACTTCATCATTCCCGGTTCGGCGGAGGATGGAAGCAAATTGCTGGTTGTTGGCGGAGATGCCTGGCTGAACGGCTCCCAGGGTGGCCAAAGCGGGACGGGAAGCGAAATAACCGGCGTCAATATCGCAGGCGGAGGCCGGGCGCAGCGCGAAGGAGAGACTTTCGTCCTTATCGAAGCCGCGACGCTGGATTCTACCGACTTCGCAGCCCCGGCGATAATTTCCGGGCAAAAAGGGGCATCGCTCTTTTATGATTTCGGCGTCGCCGTGGATAGCGCCAACAATCGTTTGACGGCGACCGTCCTCAATGAACCGATGTTGAATCCGCGGATGAAAGCCGTTCCCGAAAGTTTGTCCGCGGGGCTGGCGACAGCGAGTCTGGGAACGGACCTCGCGGCTGAAAACGGCCCCAAAGGAGCCAGGAATCAAGAATTTATCATCGGTTCATATACGTTCGGCGGGATGAACTACGGCAACTCCCGCTACAATACCGGTTCTCACGTGGACTCGGAAAGTTTCTCGCTTCTGGCCGGGATCGCCAGGGATCGCGCTGTAGCTTCCGGCTCTCTTACATTCGGCGTTTTCGCGGAAGCCGGCTGGGGCGAATACGACACGTATAATAGTTTCGCTACGGCTTCCGACGTTCACGGCTCCGGCAACACCAATTACTTTGGCGGCGGGCTCTCCTTCCGGTTTGATCACGGCGGCGGCGAAAAAGGGCATTTTTACAGCGACGCCGCGCTGCGTTTCGGGCAGGTCAAGAATGAATTTCAAAGCGGCGACTTGAGGAACTTGAGCGGCGTTTCCGCCAGTTACGACTATACCTCAAATTATTACGGCGCTCACCTTGGGCTGGGTTATATAAGAAACCTTCGAAACGACGCCAAGCTGGATTTATACACCAGGCTCATGTGGACTCGCATGGTGGGCGACGGCGTTGTCATGTCCACCGGCGATCTGATCGACTTCGACGACGCGGATTCGCTGAGATGGAGGACGGGTTTGAGATACAGCGCGCCTCGCGGCAACGCGTTGCGTTTTTATATCGGGGCGGCCTATGAGCACGAGTTTAAAGGCGACGCCAACGCCAGGGTTTATGGTATACCGATAACCTCGCCAAGTCTCGGAGGCGGCACAGGGATAGGGGAAATCGGCTTCACGTATCAGAAAGCGCCTAACGATCCATTCAGCCTCGATCTGGGAGTTTCCGGCTACACGGGACAGCGGGAAGGATTCGGCGTCAAGCTCGATTTAAACTGGAAGTTCTGAAACCGTAAAAATTCTCGCGGGGTAGTCCACGCGTTGACGGAATATATTTTGGACTATCCCGCGAGCCGTATTCTGATTAGGGAGAAAAAGCTCCGCTCCGCGGGAATCCGCGGCGCCGAGGAATTGATTCAAGCCGGGAGCAAGGAAGCGGTTTGGCGGCTCAAAGCGCAATATTCCTCCGCGTGCGTGGTCATTCTTTACCATTTGCATATGAGAACGAGGCCAGTCGCTCCAAATATCCCGATCGAATAGTCTTGCCCGCGGGGCGGCCAAGGGCTAAAATTATCACAAGAGTTTCATTATGGTCGTCAAATAACGTAAAAAAAAGGTGGTCGCGCTATATGGAAGTCGTTTGTTTGGGGTTGTCGTGCGTGGATGTGCTGGTGCGCGGGTTCGACAGAATGACGGCCTTTCGGGATGAGATATGCGAGGTCGAGTC
>JAISDQ010000253.1 GCA_031264605.1 Synergistaceae bacterium
TCAAAGCCCTTTTTGATGGGTTCGTAAAACGGATGCACAAGTTTCGGAACGAAAACGAAATAATACTCTTTCTTGGCAGGGTCTTTTCCCAAAGCATCCCTGACATCGTCCGCCCATGCCGCTCCGGCGAGCGCGAACGTCAACAGAACCATAACAACCGCCGTAAATTTCTTCATCAATCTCTTCCTCCTCACAGTGTGTTGTATATATATATTTTGGCGCGTCTTCTTATATCGTGCGGCCTTTCCAGTCGGCGAGGAACGATTCAAGGGTATCGTCCGTCGATCTGTTTTTGATCATATCTTCCCACGTACGATAGGGAGCCGTGACCACATGGACGCCGGCCAAAGCCACCCTCACCACGTCCATCGGGGTGTTCACGCTCGCGGCGAGCACCTGAGTCTTTATATCGTTTTTCCTGTACAGCTCGGTAACCGTTTCGACGAATTCAAAACCGTCCCTGCCCTCGGCGTTCGACCTGTTGACGAAAAGAGCCGCGTAGGACGCGCCGGCTAAAGCGGCGGCCATCGCCTGAGCCGCGGTATACACGATTGTGGTACAGGTGCGGATGCCTTCCTTGCTCAGCCGGGAAACGGCCTTTATTCCTTCGATGTTGAGGGGAATTTTAACTGTGATATTTTTGTCCCAAGACCATATGAACCGCGCCTGCTCGATCATTTCCCCGGACGTTCCGCCGAGCACCTGCGTGAAAATTTCTCCGTCGCAGACGGCGCGTATTTTAGCTATTTGCCCTTTGATATCGTACGTCCCCTCGCGCTGAATGATAACGGGATTCGTAGTGACTCCGGATATGATGCCGAGATCGAAAGCGGATTTGATATCCTCGATGTTGGCGGTGTCGACAAAAAATCTCATAATTGAACATCTTCTTTCCTGACGCGGCCCCGCTTCTGATACGGGCGCGCTTATTTTTTAACGGTTTTCCGATTATTTAATTGATCGCCAGATTATTTCAACGGAATTATAATCAAATCAAGAAAACCCGTCAATGAATGATCGATGTCAAATTTTATAACATTTGATACCTACATCGAAGAAGTCGCGTCACACCCCAAAACGCATCCTTCTGATCTGTTCCGTTTTCATGAAGTCGTTTGTGACGGGCACATATCCCGGCAGCGGCACGATTTTCGCGTCGATCGCGTCCAAAATCCAGCTTGCCTGAGGGAAGAAAAATTCATCGAACTCGTGAGGGGGAGTTATCCAGTTTCTCGCCCCTACGACCACGGGAGGCGCGTCCAACTCGTCGAAACACAGTTCCGTTATATTGCGCGCTATGTCGGACAGGAAACTTCCTCTCGCGCAGGCGTCGGATACCAATACGACGCGCCCGGTTCTGCCGGCCGATTCTATGATTTTCTCGTAATTGAGCGGGACCAGCGAATGAAGGCTGATCACCTCGGCTTTCATACCGTATTTTGCTTGAAGAATTTCGGAAGCCTCGACAGCTTTGTAAAGCGCCGCTCCGACGCTCAGGATCGTCAGATCGCTCCCGCGCCTGACGACGTTCACGTCTCCGAACTCCAATTCATAGGATTCGACTGGCGCCCCGCCCTCTTTGAACATTTCGCCCATGTCGTAAATCCTCTGGCTTTCAAAGAATACGACGGGGTCGGTACCGTTCAAAGCGGAGGTCATGAGTCCCTTCGCCTCGTAAGGCGTGGCTGGGAAACATACCTTCAGCCCGGGTATGTGAGCGCACAGGGCCAGCCAGTCCTGGCTGTGCTGCGCTCCGTATTTCGCTCCGACCGACACCCTGAGCACAATCGGCATTTTTAAAATTCCCGCGCTCATGGCCTGCCATTTCGAGAGCTGGTTGAAAATTTCATCGCCCGCCCTGCCTATGAAATCGCAGTACATGAGTTCTACGACCGCTCTCCCCCCGCACAGCCCGTATCCCACGCCGCTGCCGACTATGGCGGCCTCGGATATGGGAGCGTTAAAGAGCCTCGTGTGCGGCAGAACCTCCGCAAGCCCGCGATAAACGGCGAAAGCGCCTCCCCACTCGCGAACGTCCTCGCCGTAGGCTATGAGGGTAGGGTCTTCGTAAAATTTATCGAGCATCGCTTCGAAAATCGCGTCCCGGATATTGTAGACTTTCATTTTGCCGAGGGGTTTCCCGTCTTTTAAGCCGTAACGTTCCTTGCCGGCAATCTGTCTGACCCGCGAACATTCGTCCTTTGGGATCAGTGTGACCGGTTTTCTCGCGTCCGACATGCTGCGAACGCGCTGGTTCGAGAACATCATCCGCTCGAGGAAAGCTCCGTCTTTTCTGAAATCCGCGTAAGGCGACAACTCTGTGTCCGAAGCCCAAGCGCAGATATTTGTCATTCGCTCCGTAGTCTCGGCCCAAATTTCGTCGAACCGCGAGGCAGGCGCGACCCCCGCTTCCGTCAGGTCGTTTCTGAACACGACGCACGGATCTATTTCCTTCCAGGCGTCAATTTCCTCTTTGGATCGGTACGCGTTCTGATCGGAAGTAGAGTGTCCGACCAGGCGATATGTAACTACGTCGAGCAGCACAGGCCCTTCTCTCCTGTCTATTATCTCCTTTTTGCGCCGGTAGGCGTCTATGACGGCAAGGGGATCGTGGCCCCACACTCGTTCGGCGAACATCCCGGAAGGGGATACCCCGGCTCCGACGCGCGCCAGTTGATCGTATGCCATAGTTTCGCCTCTCGTTTGACCGCCCATGCCGTAGCCGTTGTTCACTATGTTGAATATTATGGGAAGTCCGCCCTTTCCGCCGTCCTCCCACAACGTGCTGTACTGGTCCATCGCCGAGAAGTTCAGCGCCTCCCACACCGGGCCGCATCCGATGCTGCCGTCGCCGATATTGCAGACCACCATGCCGTTTTCCCCGTTGCACCTCTTGAATAAAGCCGCCCCAGCGGCTATAGTTCCCGAACCTCCCACTATGGCGTTGTTCGGGTAAACGCCGAACGGCAGGAAAAACGCGTGCATGCTTCCCCCCATACCCTTATGAAATCCGTTTTCGCGGGCGAACAACTCGGCGAGGGCACCGTAAAGCAGGAAATTAACGGCGAGATCCCTGACGTTTTCAGCTTTGTGCACCTTCTCGACGACGGCCAATATCCGCCCCTCGAAAAAGTTTTCCATAACCGACATCAGGGTTTCGTCGGAGGATTTATGTATGCAGGAGAGCGATTTAGCGAGAATTTCGCTGTGGCTCCTGTGGCTTCCGAACATTATGTCGTTCACGCCGAGCAGATACGACTGACCGACCGCGGCGGCCTCCTGCCCCAGAGAAAGATGGGCAGGGCCTGGGTACGTCGTTTTTACGCCGTTATAGCTGCCCTGAGTTTTTATGAGATCGAGCATGTGCTCAAATTCCCGCAGGACGGTAATATCGCGGTAAATTCGCACAAGTTCCTCGTCGGGAAAGTTTTTGCGTTCCTCGGTTACGGTTTTGGCGTACCGATTAACCGGTATTTCGTTGAATTTGACGGTTCCCGGACGCCGCAGTTCCTCAGGATTTATCATTATGCCCTTGGGCATTCGCGTTCCCCCCCTGTCAGATTGAAAAGCGCCTCGCGCAGGATTTCCCCCGTCGTGGGGTGCGGAAATATAATTTTTTTCAAGTTTTCAGCCGGAAGCCTGCTCTCTATCATCATGTGAGCCGAAAGGATTATCTCGGAAGCGCTTCCGCCGATCATGTGCACGCCCAGCAAGCGATTGTCCGGGCCGAAAACAGCCTTGCAGATTCCGTCCCCGCCCTCGTTTTCGGCCACATAGCGGCCGGCGTATCGCATAGAGAGCCTGACCGTACGGATCCCGAGGCCCTTTTCCGCCGCGCTTTCCTCAGTCTCTCCAACGCAGGCGACCTCGGGGATAGTGTAAATCACGGAGGGGATGGAATCGTAAGACATGACGTCGCGCCGACCGAGCATGTCGTTCACGGCTACTTCGGCCTCGCGGTGCGCGGTATGCGCCAGCATGACTTTACCGTTGACGTCGCCCGCCGCGTAAATTTTCGGGACGCTGGTTCTGAGGCGCTCGTCGGTGACGATCGCGCCGCGGTCTGTGTAGACGCCTGTCGATTCCAGGCCGAAACCCGATACCGCCGGTTTCCTGCCCACAGACAATATGACCTTGTCGGCCTTTATCTCGTCCGCTCCGATTTTTACGCATTTACCGGGATCAAGGCAGGTGATTTTCTGTCCCAGCCTGAACTCCAGCCCTCTTTTTTGGAGGCTGCCGCACAGAACGTCGGATATTTCGGCGTCTATTCTTCCGCCTACGCGTTCCAGCATTTCGACTACGGTCACATGCGAGCCGGCTATGTTGTAATAGCAGGCGAGTTCCAGCCCTATCGCCCCGCCGCCTATTATCACCAGTTCTTTGGGGATTTCATTCAATTCGAGCGCCCCTACGCTCGTGACGGCAAATTTGCTCGCCAAGCTCTCCGCCATGCCCTCTATCGGCGGGACGACGGGCTCCGATCCGGCGGCGATAAGCAGGTAGGGCGCTTCGTAATCCTCTCCGCATGATACGAGAAAACCGCTGTCCGTCCTTCCCCTCACGACGGCATGTCCGCTCACGACGCTTACCGCGCCATGTTTCATCTTCGCCGCGATTCCGGCTACGAGCGTCTTTACCACTTTGGCCTTGCGTTTCATCACGGAAGCGTGATCCAAGGCGCCGGCGGCGCTGACTCCGTATGGACTCCCTCGGAGCGCTCCGTCCAGCATCTTGGCGGAATACATCATCGTCTTCGTCGGAATGCAACC
>JAISDQ010000275.1 GCA_031264605.1 Synergistaceae bacterium
GTTCACGGAGGCGTCGCCGATTTGGACGGCGTCGGCGATGCCGCAGCCGACGGAAATAGCGTGTTCATTCGGGGCAGCGTGATCGATGCTCGAGTTGAAGGCGCTTTCGCGATGACGGAAGAGGGAAACGCGACGGCCAATGGCAATAGTCTTGTCATTGAGGACAGCACGTTAAAAGGTAATAATTTTGGGGGGTACGCCTCGTCGGAAAAAGGGAACGCAACGGCCAACGGCAACAGGATATTGATAAAGAACAGTAATGTTTCCGGGCTGTCTGGCCTGGTATACGGAGGAGTGGCTTTTTCCGATGATGGGAAAGGAACCGCGAACGATAATGTCGTCGAGGTTATCGACAGCCAAATTCAACTGTACATCTTCGGCGGTTATGCCGAAGATGAGGATGGCAACAACGGGATAAGCGCTACCGGCAATACCGTCATACTTGAAGGCAGTTCTTCCGTCATGGGCGTAGCGGGCGGATTTGACAATGAATTGTATGGGAATCCTTCTCCCAATATACATCCCTCCAGCGATTCATTCAGCGGGAATGAGTTGATAATTAGAAATCCTGCGGCGGGGGGCGTGTCGATAAGCGGAGTGGCTGCCGCCGCGCTGCCGTCTTTTGGCAGAAAACTGAGCGCCGGCAGTTTCGAACGTTACAATTTCATACTTGGGACCGATTCTGACGGGCGTTCGGACCCAATGCTCAGCGCGGGCGGCTATGTTGTGTTCGGCGATTCCCTGACCGGAGGCGATAAAAGTTCCTCGCTCTCCCTGAATTTCCTCGGCGGCGGCAGGGTTCAGCAGACCGGCGAGGAATATTTTCTGATAGACGCTAATGTTGCCGGCGCTGGGTTGATAGGCGGCCTCTCCGACGGCAATGACAAAATATACGGCCGCAAGGGAGCGACTCTGCGGTACGGGTACGAACTTTACGATGAAAATAACAACCCTTACGCGAGCGACGTCTCAAAGGAACTGCACGCCAGGATAACATCCGTCGGCGTCAACCCGCGGGCAAAGGCGTTGTCGGAAGGGCGGCTGGCGGGAGCCGATTTCGTGTCGCAGGCGGCGGACGCCTCCATAGCGGCAATATCGGGCGCGCGGGCGCGCATGGGAAATTCGTCGCCGAAAGCGGGCGTCTACCCGTTTGGGTCTTTCGGATACGCCAAGTCCCGCCTCAACAGCGGTTCTCACGTAGACTCAGAGGGCGCGTCGATGGTGATGGGTTTGGCGGCGACCCGGCCATCCGGGCAAGGGGAGTTCACTCTCGGCGGCTTTGTGGAAGCCGGCACTGGAAATTACGACTCCTACAACGCTTTCTCAGATTTTTCGGACGTAAATGGAAGCGGTGATACCAGCTACTATGGGGCCGGGTTATCCGGCATGTTGAAATCCCGCGGCGACGGGCGCGGGTATTTCTACGGCGACGCATCCCTCAGATTTGGACGCAGCGAAACGGATTTTCATTCCCACGACCTTTCGGACGCTCTGGGGACGGATGTCCGGTACGAGACGGACGAATCGTATTACGGCGCTCACTTCGGGATAGGATACGTCAGGACGCTGACCGAACAATCGAGCCTCGATTTTTATTCGAGGTTTATGTGGACTCACGTGGAAGGGGATAGCCTGATCCTGCCGACCGGAGACCCCTTGAGTTTCGACGATGTGGAGTCTCTCCGCTGGCGCACCGGTTTTCGCTACAGACGCCCGGCGGGTAAAAATACCAGTTTTTATGTGGGCGCCGCGTATGAGCATGAGTTCGACGGCACGGCCAACGCGACTACCTACGGAATGTCGATAGACGCTCCGAGCATAAAGGGCGGAACAGGGATAGGCGAGTTAGGCTTAACTTATAAAGATGGCGGAGACAACGCACTCGTCATTGATCTGGGCCTGTCCGCTTTTACTGGAAAACGCGAAGGCATTGGGGTAAGACTGGAATTGAGCAAGCTGTTTTGAGCCAAAAACTTTCAGCCGATTGACGGGCGGTGGGTAACTCACCGACAAAGCCTCCGCGCGCGGAGTTGGAGTTTTTATTTTGGGACAACCGGAATTGATTTGCTCCGGTTGTCCCTTTTTTCTATATAAAGCTCCTCCATTTGTTATAATTCATTCATTGATAATTGAATTCGGGGGAGTGCGCCATGTCAAAAGTTAAAAACGCCTTTGCGGCGGCGCTTGTTTTTGTCATAGCGGGCGCGATGTCCGCCGAACAGGCCACGCTGGTCGCCGATTCAATGAGGTACGACCCGGCCGCGGCGGTGATCACGGCTTCGGGCAGCGTTCACGTCACCCACCCTGACGGCGAGATTTTCGGAGACAATGGCTCCGGTTCCGTCGACGGCAGGGATTTCGAGATACACGGCAGTGTGAAGGGACATTTCAGGGATAATGACGGAGTCCCCGTCAACCTGGAGTGCGCCGACGCGTATTTGAATACGGAGAACGACGGTTTTCGCACGCTCATAGCGAAAGGTTCCGCGATACTGACAAAGCGCGCCGAAAAACTGTCCGCCGATTCGATAACGTGGAACTCGGCGGGGGACGCGTACTCCGCTCTCGGCGATGTCTTGGGGGATTTCGAGGCGTACTCGATAGACGCGGACGCCGTTTCGAGAGACGCGCGGATTTTCTCCGCGCGCGCCGTACGAAAATTCTACGAGAAAGCCAGAAAGATGACCATGTCCGCGAACAGCGCCAACGGCGTCATAATAAACGAGCAGGTATCGGAACTCGTCGCGACCGGCAACGTTGTGATAACAGCGCCCGACAAGAACGGCAGCCTGACCAGGGCCACGGGCAGCAAGGGCGTCTATTCGCTCGACAGCGGGACGGTCGTCATCACCGGAAGGGCTACGATAACGCAAACGGGGCGCAAGCTCAATTCCGAGAGAATAGTGTATTACGTCGACACGGGCCGCATCGACGCTACCGGAAGCCCGGCGCTCACCTTCGAGACGGAGAGGTAAAAATAAGTGGCGGGTTCGTTCACGGCCGTAAATCTTTTCAAGAAATTCAAAAAACGCCTCGTCGTCGACAACGTGAGCCTCGCCGTAAATACAGGCGAGATAGTCGGCCTTTTGGGGCCCAACGGCGCGGGCAAGAGCACCACGTTCTACATGATGGTCGGCCGTATACTTCCCGACTCCGGCCGCGTCACGATAAACGGCCGCGAGGCGGGCTCTATGCCCATGTACGCCCGAGCGCGCCTGGGTATAGGCTATCTGCCCCAGGAACCGTCCATTTTCAGGGATTTGTCGGTCATAAACAATCTCAAACTGGTGCTTCGCGCTGCTCAGCTCGACCCCAAAACCACCGAGTCCGAGTGCGAACGGTTGATCGAGGAAATGGGCCTTTCGCGGATAGCCGGCGCTCCGGGCTACGCGCTGTCCGGGGGCGAACGCCGCAGGGTTGAGATAGCTCGCTGCCTCGCGGGCAAACCCGATTTCATCCTCCTCGACGAACCTTTCAGCGGAATCGATCCCGTCGCCGTGTACGACCTTCAGGAGATAGTCGCGGAACTCAGACAAAAGGGGTACGGAATCCTCCTCACCGATCACAATGTCCGCGAGACTCTGGCGATTACGGACAGGACTTACCTCATGTACCAGGGGAAAATTTTCCTCGAAGGTCCCCCCGGCGTGATAGCGAACGACCCTTCGGCCAAAAAATATTATCTGGGCGAGCGTTTCGAGTGGTAGAAAAATCCGCGCCCATGCCCGGAATGGTCAACAGGGCAATGCGCATGATGGCCGGCACCCTGGCGAGCCGCGTACTGGGCCTCATGCGCGAGGTGCTGACGGCGGCTTACTTCGGGGCCACGCGCACGCTTGACGCGTATAACGTGGCCTACACGCTGGCCAATCTGTCGAGGCAATTGCTCGCGGAGGGAGCGCTGTCGGCTTCGTTTGTCCCCACGTTCTCGCGCCTGATGGCGCGCGACGGGCCGGATGGGGCCCGCGCTCTGGCGCGTCAGGTGATGACGGTATTGCTGTGCGCCTCCGGGGCGGTGGTTTTGCTGGGGATTCTCTGCTCGCCCGCGCTCGTGAGGATCATCGCCCCCGGTTTCGATCCCGACACCGAAAATCTGGCCGTCACCCTGACAAGGGCGTTGTTCCCGTTCCTAGTGATAGTTTCGGTCGCGGCGCTCGCCATGGGCGTGCTGAACAGCGTCGGCAGCTTCTTCGTGCCGGCGCTTGCGCCGGCGGCGAGCAATCTCGCCTTCATCGCGATTCTGCTGGCGTTCGGCCGCGGCGCTTCAATATGGACGATGGTCGCGGCCGTGCTGGCCGGAGGCGCGGCCAACATGGCCATACAGTGGACAATGGCTTGCGGAATGGGCTACACGCTGCTTCCGGCGCGTCCCGACACGAAAAACCCCGACCTGCGCAGGACGGCGGCGCTGTTCCTGCCGTACGCGGCGGGATTGTCGCTCAACCAGGTGAATCCCGTGGTAAGCAGGATATTGGGTTCATTTTTGGGGAACGGCGTGATATCGGTGCTCAACTACGCGGACCGCATAATACAACTGCCTTTGGGACTTTTCGTGATCGCGATATCCCAGGCGGTATTGCCGATGATGTCGAGAATAGAACCTGGCGACACCGAAGGCTTCAGCCTGTTCGCGCGCGACGCGCTGCGATTCAATCTTTTTATCGTCCTGCCCTCGTCCATCGCGCTGATTCTGCTCGCCCGCCCGATAGTGCACATACTCCTCATGCGCGGCGCGTTCGACGAGTGGGCATGGAACGCCACGTCCGGCGCGCTCGCCTGTTACGCGGCCGGACTGCCCGGTATGGCGTGCAACACGGTGCTGATGCGCGCCATGTACGCTAGAAGCCTGCCCAAGGCGGCCGTCAGAGTAACTTTGTTCACGGTGTGCGCAAACCTGATCTCTGGGGTTATACTTATGAAAAGTTTTTCTTATCTCGGGCTGGCGATGGGCACGGCGATGGCGTTTACCGGAGCGTCGTTTTTGGGAGCGTGGCTCTTGAGGCGCGACATGAAAAGAGCGGTGGGCTTGTTCGAGACAAGATGGCTGATACGCCTCCTTTTGTCGTGCGCTTTGCTGATGTTGGCGGTGTGGGGCGGCGGACGCCTGGTTCCATATCCGGCAGAGGCTCCGTTTGCGGCGCGCGCGGGCTGGACTGCGGCCAACGTGCTACTGGGATGCGCGGCATACGCGGCGGCTGCCAGGTTTTTGAGATGTCCCGAGTGGACGTGGGTGAAGGACGCGGTCTCGAACCGCGGAAGAAAGGCGGCGTGATTCAAGTGATGAAAATTTCCGGCGCGCGATGGAAAATGGCTGTGCTGTTTCTTTTGGCCTGTTGCGCCGTCTCTCCCGCGTACGGCAGGGATGCCGCGAACGAAATCGAACGCGTCTCCGAACCCCGGACCGCGGTCTGCTGGTTCGAGGGCGACGCGATTGGAGACGTCGTGGTGAACGCGAGAGGCAGGGTCATCTTCCTGTACATGGACTCAGGGCTTGCCGCGGCGTTCTCGCGCCAGAAGCAACGCGACATGAAAAACGGGCCGTCGTCCAGCGTGCCGCCCCATTTGACGGCGTACGCGTCGAAATACGGTTCCAAAAAGAAACACGTCCTGTTCGTAGCCTCCGTCAAAGCGCTGAAAAGATGGGATTTCGACACGGAAAAACTGTCCGTAGCCGGTTATTCCCCGGCAAAAGATGACGTATTGACCGGCGTCACCGGCAGCACGCTGATGGAACTGCGTCCCGGCGTGAGCGCTCTCGGGAAGGATTACGAGGGATACGTCGGTTTTTTTGTCCCGGCGGACAGGATACAAGCGGGAACTGAGATAAAAATCGGCTACGGCGCCGACTTGGTCGGCTGGAAAGTCCCGGCCAGGTGAAGGCCGTAAAATTCGTAAAATAAAGAGGTATCCGAAATGCACGTTTATTCATGCCCCGAGTGCGGAAACAAATTCACGACGGAAGAGCACGCCAGCCGCTGTCCCGCGTGCAGATGCAAGGTGCTGATACATCTCGAAGGCGAGCGGCGCAAGGCAAAGGGATGTTCGCACGGAGGCGGGTGCGGGGGCGGTTGCTCCTGCGGAAGCTGTCATCACTGATTTAGGGTGAACCGCGATCTCATAACGCTCGGGATCGAGACGAGCTGCGACGATACCGCGGTCGCGCTTCTGCGCGGCGAAAACGAAATACTGAGCGATTTGACGTTGAGCCAGACGGCGGCGCATTCACCTTTCGGAGGAGTGCTGCCCGAACTCGCTTCGCGCAAACATCAGGAAGCCATAATACCCTTGATTCGCGAAGCGTTGTCGGGCGCAGGGCTGTCGCCGCGGGACGCGGGCCTGATCGCCGTGACGGCGGGGCCTGGGTTGATGGGTTCGCTCCTCGTCGGAGTGATGACCGCCAAGGCTCTCTCGCAGGGATGGAATGTGCCTTTGATCGGCGTGAACCATCTGGAGGGGCACATGTTCGCCAACGTTCTGGCTCATCCCGATCTGAAGCCGCCCTTTCTCTGTCTCGTCGTCTCCGGCGGGCACACCGAGATGATATCGGCAAGGGCGAACAGGGACTATGTTCTTCTGGGGAGTACCCGGGATGACGCGGCGGGCGAAGCCTATGACAAGGCGGCTAAACTGTTGGGCCTCGGATATCCCGGCGGCCCGGCGATAGAGCGCAGCGCCGCCGGAGGCGACGGCGGGGCGTTCGCGTTTCCGATAGGCATGAAGGGTACTAAGGAAGTGGAGTTCAGTTTCAGCGGCGTGAAAACGTCGCTTCGCACTCTGGTCGAACGAATGAAAGCAAACGGGGATGAAATTCCCGTGGCCGACATATGCGCGTCGTTTCAGCGCGCCGTGACGGAAGCCCTCCTGTCAAAGGCGAGTCTCGCCGTGCGAAAAACCGGAGTGAGAAAGATCGCCTTGTCGGGAGGCGTGGCCGCGAACACCGCGCTGCGCGAAGGGTTGACGGAACTGGGAGACGCTAATGGCTGGGAGGTATTTCTGCCCCCAAAAAGCTACTGCACCGATAACGCCCTGATGATAGCCGCCGCCGGATATGCCGCGTACTCCGCCGGGGAACGCTCGGATTTGAGCCTAGCCCCCGATCCCGATTGGTCGGCATGGAGGGAATCGTAGTCCCAGAGACCGGGCGGACAAGAATATTTTTCCCTCTGGAATTGTCCATTCGTTTTTATCCATGTCTATCGCACCACACGTCATCTTCGCGTCGTGAAATACCCGCGCCCATTCTCCGAATCTCTTGGCCGCTCAAACCAGCACACTTCAAAGTTATACCCGAATCCCCGGGGTAAATCATCGTCCTCGCTGTCGGCTTCGTCATGAGAAAGTACAGCAAGACGAAATAATCGAGAATTTACGCAATGTGTTTAGGATCGTTGCGGGAAGAAGTTCCAAAAGGGACTTTTGCGTAAAAGCGAAGACCTTTTAGACTCTTTAATGATTCATTTTCGCCATCCTGCGTTTGAGGTTAATCGCCGGTGTCAATCGGAGATAAATTGGTTTATACTAATCGACGGGCACCCGTAACGCTCATCGCCTTCAATATAGCAGGGGGGAAAAGAAATGGATGTCAAAGACGCTGTCGCCAAACTGCTCGCCGAAAACGGCGGGTTGCTGCGCCTCAAACCGGCGTGGGTCTCGCGGGTATTCCTGCCGCCAGGGAAACGTCTCGGCCTTCCGGACGACGCTTACGACGCGGGCGAACGCGGTTTTATCACGGAACGTTGGATCGGCTCGACAACCGAGGCCGAAAACTCGATACACACCCAGGACGAGGGGCTGTCGTTCATCTTCACCGACGGCGGGCCGGACATCACGCTCAAGGCGGCTGTGGAAGCCATGCCCGATGAAATCATGGGCGCGGATTACGCCTCGGCGCACAAGGGCCTCGGGCGTCTGCCCAAGATATTCGACAACGCCGACAGACTGCCTTTCCATATCCACCAGCGCCAGCAGGA
>JAISDQ010000119.1 GCA_031264605.1 Synergistaceae bacterium
GCGTTTTTGTTCAAGGTTTTGCACCCGGACAACGGTACAAATTGGGGCAAATGGGTAATGCTCGCCGAAAACGGGAACAATACGCTCACGGTGAACGCCGTCTTTGTCAGCGGCGACGCAGTGGCCGCCAGCGATCTCGAAATCATGCTGAAGAGCGTCTACATGGAACCTCCGCGGCCGGTCCTCACAAGCTCGGATGCGGCGTCTCAGGGCGAAATTTCAGTGTTGCCCGCCTCGGCGGATGTCCGCACAGGCAGTGAAGCAGTTCAGCCCGCCCCGAAGAGTCAGGATGTCCTTACTACGAATCGCGTGATTTCCATTTCTCAGGATATCCGCTCCGCAGACAACACGCCGCCGCGTCAAGAGGATTTAACCGAGCCTGACAGAGCCGTCTCCGCCGATTTGATTAGACCGGTCAGCGCCGATGAAGACATAAAGCGGAACGACGCGGCCGCGTCAAATGACTCGCTGGTATCGCCGGATATCGGCGGCGGGGATGACGCCGTCTCCTCCGATGAATCCGGCCGAAAGACGAAAGTGCGTATTATCACTGAAAATGGAGTCGTGTCGGTTGAGGACGTCCCGACGGAGACACCCGGCGGCGAAAACGGTCCCGTCGAATGACGTTCGCGGCATTTGCTGGAAAACTTATGAAATGAGAGGAATTGCGTCGATGATCGGAAAACTGACTGCGCTTTTATCATTGGCCGTTTTTGTCCTGGGAGGCGCCGCTCACGCTGGCTCGCAGATTTACAAAAACAATGTCCTGACCGCGTCGCATGTGACGGTTGCCGGAACTCACATCGCCGTCGTGCCTCCGAGAGGCGCGGTTTTATCGGAGACTTTCAGGGGATTCACGTTTTCCGACGACAGCGGCAGGATTGAGATTTCAGAAAGCGACGGAGCTTCGTACCGCGAGTCCGAAGGTACTCTCACGCCGGAGGGATTGCAGTCGCTTCGCGTTTCGTTTCGCGACAAAAGTCCGGTCGTACTGAACGGAGCGCCCGCCGTGCTGATCGAGGGAACTTCGGCGACGGACGCGGGTACGGGAGTTTTGCTCCTGGCTTTGGGGAACGACCGCATGACGGTGTACGTATACGGTTTTTATTCAGACGGAGACAAGGCGGCCGAGCTGGCGATGAAAAATTCCCTGTTGAGCTGTATTTTCAATCCGGGACGCGTTGAGAACGCATCCGCGGAATACACGCTCTCGACGGCGGGGACGTCGTTAAAATTTGTGGACGAAGTGGGATCGACCAGGTATTTCACGCCGGACGGCAATCCCTTGGGCGACACGGTGGAAACCGCTTTTTTCACCGGCACCACGGCCGACGACGTTGTCCCTGCGGAAGCCAGGAAGGCGTACGCGGACTCCGCCATGGAAAAATATCTGTCCGCGTATGAATATACTCTGATTTCGGGACGTTCGGTGAGTTACGGCGGCCTTCAGGGAACCGAGACCATCGCCGAGTTCGAAGGAACTCCGCGGCGCGCCCGCACTTTCAGCAACGCGAACATCATGAGAGCGAGAAAAGGCAAGGCCTATCAGGTGTTGCTGTTCGACGAGGAGGAAGGTAAAATTTATATATTCAGCGGGTTAGCGGTATATGACGCCGACTCCTACGTGTCTCAGTTCGCGAGAATTTCGTCGACATTCACTAAAGTAAGATAGCGTGAGATATAATATAATTATAAAGTTTTTAAATTCGAAATTTCGTAGTCATTTATTGTAAGGGGGAAGAAAATGATTAGCGCGACTGACGGAAGAAAATATGAATTTAGCTGGGATTTGCTGGGAGACCTTGCGATAGGCCGTCCTAACCTGGGAAACCAAACGAGAGTCGAAGTTTATCGGCTGATGCAATTTACGTTTCGCGACGTGTTGGAGAGCAAGTTCGGAGCGGAGATGACCGACGAGATATTTTTTCAAGCCGGCGCGGTGGCGGGCAAGGAGTTTTATTCGCATTTCCTCGCTGAAGCCAAGGATGTCGGCACGTTTGTCAAGCTGCTGCAGAGCACGTTCAAGGAATACGGGATCGGGATATTTCGCATAGAGGCCGCCGACGACGACATGAAGAATCTCGTGGTGACAGTGGCGGAAGACTTGGATTGCTCGGGGCTTCCTGAACTCGAATACGAGGTTTGCACGTACGACGAGGGCTTCATCGCCGGTATTATGGAATCCTTTACCGGCAGGTTTTACGACGTCAAGGAAATAGACTGCTGGTGCACCGGGGACAGGACATGCCGATTCACGGTAGACCTGGTGGAATGACGTGCCGCGTAAAAAAAGGCCTGATATAGAAGAAATATTGAAACTCGTGTACGAAATGATGCTTTCCCCAAAATTCCCCACGATTCCGGAAGAATTGGAGGGGGTAGAGCGTCTTGTCGAAATTGCCGGTTATGTACAGGCGTTTCGCGACGGCGCTTATGGTTTTGCCCACGGCGACCTGTCCTGTGATTTGAAAGGGCGCGGTTTCCTGATAGGATGCTTTAAGGAACTTCAGGCCAATCTCAGACACCTCACATGGTTCGCCAAGAGGGTCGCCTCTGGAGATTACGATCAGCAAATCGAGTTCATGGGTGATTTCTCGGAGTACTTCAACAGAATGTCGCGCGACTTTTACGAAGCGCTGAAATCGCTTCGCGAAAGCGAATCGAACCTTCTGAAAATCACGAAGGAACTGCACAAGAGCGAGGAGAGGTGGCAGCTCGCTATAGCCTGCACACAGGACGGAGTTTACGACATCGACCTCAACACGAAAAAGGCCTTTTTTTCGCCCAGAGCTTGGGAAATATTACGGCTGCCGCTCGTTCGCAGCGACATAGATTACGATCCCGTGACGTGGGGAAGTTTCATCCACTCCGACGACCTCGAGAAATGGGCGGAAGTCCTGAATATGTCGAGCGGTACTAAACTTACCAACGGGCAAGGTAAACATTACTTTGAATTTCGCGTGATGGCCGGCGACGAAAAGTATCGCTGGCTGGGAGTCCATCACATGGCGATAGTCAATGCCGAAGACGTCCCCCGCCGGTACGTGGGGACGATCGAGGACATACAGGAAATGCGCGAGCACGATGAGGAGATCAGAAAGCAAGCCACTCTCGATCAGTTAACCAAACTGCCCAACAGATATCTTTACAAAGACCGTCTTTTGCAGAATATGGTCATGGCGAAACGAAACGTGACCTCTCTCGTGCTTATTCTGTGGGATCTGGACGGTTTCAAGTGGGTGAACGACACTTACGGGCATCTCGCCGGAGACAGGCTTCTCGTGGTCGTGGCGGAACTGATGCGCGCTTCTCTTCGTGAAACCGATACGCTGGCCCGTTTCGGGGGAGACGAATTCGTCATGTTGATTACCAGCTACCGCGGCCATGAAGAAGAAGTGGCGAATCTCACGATATCGAGGATTTTCAACACGCTCTGCGAACCTCTGGACATCGGCGTCGAGAAGGTCAAAATAGGAGCCAGCTGCGGAATCAGTTTTTTCCCGAGGCATACGAACGATGGGGAAATCCTTTTCAATATGGCCGACAAAGCCCTTTACGAAGCAAAAAAAACCGGCAAAAACAAGGCAGTGGTGTGGGATAGCGGAAAATTGGGGCAGCAAAAGACCAAGCCTAAACGAAAATAAGGCAGACAAATCCTCAATGCAATCCAATGTGGAAAAACGGCTCCGCCGGGAGTTTGAGTCCGCCGGGAAACGGCAGGGATGGTGGGACGCCGGCGGGATTCTTGTCGCGTGCTCGGGCGGCGGAGATTCCATGGCGTTACTGTCATTGGCTCGCACGGCGTTTAAAGGACGCATAGTCGCGGCCCACCTCGAACACGGTCTGAGGGGTGAATCCTCCGTCGCCGACGCGAAGTTCGTCGAGGAATACTGCCGAACGCACGGGATCGTCTGCCACGTGAGACACAGAAATGTGGCGGCGGACCGCATGAAAGGCGAATCCTGCGAGACCGCGGGGCGGAAGATAAGATACGAATTTTTCGAGGAAATACGCCGCGTCGAAAACCTGCCCTTCGTGGCGACCGCGCATAACGCCGAAGACGCCGCCGAGACTTTGGCTCACCATTTTTTCAGGGGAACCGGCGTGGCCGGTCTGTCGGGAATAACGGATCTCCGCGGACACATCGTGCGCCCTCTCCTGCGTTGCGGCCGCGACGAACTGCGGACATTTCTGCGGGAACAGGGGATTCCATGGAGAGAGGATGAGACCAACGCCTTAAACCACTACACGCGGAACAAAATACGCAATGAACTTATGCCGTGGGTGCGCTCCAACATAAACGGGGCCGCGGACCGCGCTCTTTTGGGCCTTGCGGACGAATGTTCCGGATTGTCAGGCCGTATCGAGTCGGAGGCGGCGGTATTCTTACGCCTCGTCGTCAGAAATCACCCTTTCGCCCTCGCCGCGTGGGACGCGCCCGTGGCGAGACGCCTGTCGGATATCCAGCTCCCCGCGGTCTTGAGATTGCAGGCATCGCTGCTCGGTCTGCCGGTGCTGGACAGAAAGAGGACTCTGGAACTCTGCGGCCTTGTTCGGCGCGGGACGCGGGCGCGTTTTCAATGGGCCGGGAACGTGGAGGTATGCTGCGATAAGGCGCTTCTCGGTTGGGTAACCCGCGATATGCTCGAGTCTCCGCCGGCTGAACGCGCGGTTTTGAGCGACGCGGAACCGGTATCCGTACGATGGGGCCCGTGGATATTGAAGGCGCGTCTCGTCCGGCGTGTCGGCGCGGATCATCGCGGCCCCGGCGTATGGAGAGGACTGATGATCGCTAGGGACAATTGCGGAATTCTTTCGATCTCGGACGCCAATAGTCTCATGAGGCAAAATAAAACAGGTTTTCATGTTAAAATTCCATGGTGGGGCGCGCGTTTGACGCCGTTCATATCGTGGGAAAGCAAGAATTCCTTCGCGGGTTGGCTGCCCGGCGCGCGCAAAGAGGTGCGCGGCGACGGCGATTATGTTATTATTGTCAATGTTTGTGCGCAACCTGCGGAATATCTTTGAGGGGGATATGCTTTGGACGGGACAGGCGATTACGAACTCGATCACATAATACTCACGCGAGACGCTATCAACAAACGGGTATCGGAAATTGCCGCCTCGATCTCGGAAGAATACAGGGGCGAGGAACTGATTTTCACCGGAGTGCTGAAGGGCGCCGTAATTTTCATGTCAGACCTGGTGCGTTCGCTGGACCGGTCGGTGGATGCAAAAATGGATTTCATCGCCGTGTCCTCCTACGGGAATGCGTCGACTTCCAGCGGAGCGGTGAAAATGATAAAGGACATGGATACGTACATCGAAGGCAAAAATGTCATATTGGTGGAAGATATCATGGATACCGGGCTCACCTTGTCTTATCTGAGGGAGATGCTCATGGCCCGCGGCCCTTCCGCTTTCAGGACCTGCGTGCTCTTGGAAAAACCGGATCGCAAGAAGGTAGATTCGATCATGGACTACAGGGGATTCACCATGCCTGATGAATTCGTCGTAGGCTACGGATTGGATTACGCCGGGAAATGGCGCAACCTGCCCGATATCTGGTGCGTGACGAAGCGCTGACGCCAGAAGGAGGATTGTTCATTTGGGCAAACTAGCGAAACATCTTGGGATATACTTGGTACTGATAGTCCTCGTTATCGGTCTCGTAAATGTGTTTCTTTCCACCGACCAAACTCCGAAAGAGGATACGCCCATAACGTACAGCGAACTTCTGCGCGACGCGGGCAACGGGAGAATCGACAATGTCGTGATAGATGAGGGAGTGATAAGAGGCGTCTATTCGGACGGCAGGAAGTTCCGCTCATATGCCGTCGATATAGGAGATCTGGCTTACAGGCTGGCGGAAAAGGGCGTAAACGTGGAAGTCCTGCCTCCTCAAAAAACTCCCTGGTGGTCGAGCCTCATGACCTCTCTGTTCCCGACCCTCCTGCTGATAGGCGCTTGGATATTCATCCTCTACAACATGCAGGGCGGCGGCAGCAAAGTAATGAATTTCTCCAAGAGCAAGGCGAAACTTTTTCTGGACAACCGCCCGAAGGTCACCTTCGAGGATGTGGCCGGCTGCGACGAATCCAAGGAAGAGTTGCAGGAAGTGGTGGAGTTTCTGCGCGAACCGGGACGGTTTGCGAAACTTGGCGCCAAAGTGCCGCGAGGGGTTCTTTTGCTGGGTTCGCCCGGCACTGGCAAGACATTGCTTTCGCGGGCGGTCGCCGGCGAGGCGGACGTTCCCTTTTTCAGCATAAGCGGTTCGGACTTTGTGGAGATGTTCGTCGGCGTCGGAGCGGCGCGCGTCAGGGATCTCTTCGAACAGGCCAGGCGTTATCAGCCCTGCATTGTTTTCATAGACGAGATAGACGCGGTAGGGCGTCAGCGCGGCGCCGGGCTCGGGGGCGGGCACGACGAACGCGAACAGACGCTGAACCAGTTGCTGGTCGAGATGGACGGCTTCGAGCTTAGCGGAGGAATAATACTGATAGCGGCCACCAACAGGCCGGATATCCTGGATCCCGCGCTGCTTCGCCCCGGACGCTTCGACAGACAGATCGTGGTCGACCGGCCCGATGTCAACGGGCGTCTCGCCATCCTCAAAGTCCACATAAAAGACAAAAAGACCGATCCCGCCGTCGATTTGAGCGTCATCGCCCGCCGCACTCCGGGTTTTGTGGGCGCCGACCTCGCCAATGTCGTGAACGAGGCCGCGTTGCTTGCCGGACGCCGATCCAAGGAGATGCTCGGGATGTCCGAATTCGAAGAGGCCATAGATCGCGTAATGGCCGGCCCCGAACGAAAGAGCCGCGTGATCAGCAAAAAGGAACGCGAGATAATAGCGTATCACGAGGTCGGACACGCCATAGTGGCGCGTATGATCCCAGGTTCCGACCCTGTCCACAAAATTTCCATCATACCGCGCGGGCATATGGCGCTCGGCTATACGCTCCAGGTTCCCGAAGAGGACAGGTTCCTAGTCTCAAAGCGGGAACTGACGAACAGGATATGCGTCCTCCTGGCCGGACGCGTTACTGAAAGCATGAAGTTCGGCGACGTGACGAGCGGCGCGCAGAACGATCTCGAACGGGCCACTCAGACGGCACGGCAAATGGTGACGCAGCTTGGGATGAGCGAGCGCTTGGGCCCGGTCACCCTCGGCAGAGAACACCACGAAGTGTTTCTTGGGCGCGACATCATGGAGGACCGAAATTACAGCGAGGAAATAGCTTACGCCATAGATCAGGAAGTGCGCCGGATAATCGACGAGTGCATGGAGCGGGTTCACGGCATTTTGGAGGAGAATTTCGAGAAGGTCGGGGAAATCACGGCCATTCTTCTCGAAAAAGAAATTCTCGAAGGCGCGGAATTCAATAAACTGCTCGGTTTCCCTGAAAAGGACGAAAACGGGGAAAATGGGCATGACGCGGAGACTGACGCGGCCGCCAAAAACGATGGAGCGGATTCCGTCGCCAGTGAGGAACCGGCGGAGAGTTAGGCAATCCCGAAAATAAAACGGATTTCATATTTTTCCGCGTGAATTACTGAGTCTTTTTCGCGCCTTGCCGAGGAGGGGAAAATTTTGCTCGATCTTAGCGCTATGAACAAAATACATCTCGACGCGATCAGAGAGATAGGAAATATCGGAGCCGGAAACGCCGCTACGGCGTTATCGACGCTTTTGGGCTGTCCCGTTGAAATTGATATCCCAAAAGCGGAATTGGTGTCTATTTATGAGCTGGACACCTATTACGGCGACCCAGATTCCAGCTACACGGCGGTATTCGCCTCATCCGACGGCGAAGAACCGTTTAATTTCATGCTCCTGGTCAAAGAGAACGCGGTGGGAAAACTCGTGAGCCTGCTCGTTGCCAAGCAATTCGGAATGCAGATGGACGCCGCCTCTATGGCGCCCGAGATGACGGACAGCGCGCTCGGAGAAATAGGCAATATAATACTCGGTTCGTTTCTGAACTCTGTAAATGGCCTCCTGGGCGTGACGAGCGCCATCACGACGCCTTCGGTCACTCATGATATGCTGGCCGCCATCCTGAGCGTGGTGTCCGCGATGTTCGGGCAGTACGGCGACATTGCGCTGGTGACCAAGTCGAACCTCAATGTGGAAACGGACGGCCAGACCGACTCGCTCGACGCGAGCATACTGCTCGCCAGCGAGCCCCAGGCTCTCGAAGCTCTGCTCCGCAAGCTGGGCGTTCTTTGAAAAACCTATGACGGGACATACAATTGGTTTCATCGGGACCGGAGTGCTGGCTTCGTCCATGATACGCGGTATTTGCTCGTCGGGGGAATTGTCTCATACAAGGATAGTGACGTCGCCCAGGAACGCGGCGATCTCTTCGGAATTGGCGGCCGCGTTCGAAAACGTATCAGTGGCTTCGTCGAATCAGGAAGCGCTGGATGCCTGCGACTGGGCCGTGATCTCGGTGACGCCCAAATTGGGGGAAGCCGTCGTGCGGGAACTCAATTTCAGGCCCAATCATACAGTGATAAGCCTGCTCGCGACGAAGCGGCTCGATACCGTAAAATCGTGGATGCCGCCGGTGGGGCGAATGTTCCGCATGGTGCCTATGCCGTTCATCGCGCACAGGGTAGGGCCGATAACGCTCTTTCCCGCCGCCCCCGACATGGAGGAATTCTTCGGCCGTCTCGGCCGGGTGATAACGGTGGAAGAGGAACCGCAAGTGGAACTCACCAACGCCATAACTTCCGTGACGAACGCGACTTATACGGTGATACGGGACGTCGCCGACTGGGGGGCAAAAAACGGCCTGCCGCCCGGCGCGTCCCGGGATTACACCATAGCGTATTTCGAAGCCATGCTGAGCCAGATATCGGGCAAATACGCGGACGAACTCCCGCGTTTCGTGGAGGAACGCACCCCGGAAGGGGTGAACGATACCGTGATGAAAATGATATCGTCGCGCGGAGGATTCGCCCTGTGGACCGAGGCTCTGGACGCCGCGATAAAAAAGATTCGCGCTGATTATATGTGAGTTGCCGACAGGCGTTTCGCGGCGTGCCTTATCGCCGCCCTGACGCCGGGGGTGTGATACGGTTTGCCGACGGCGTCCGCGGACACTTTTATTTTGCCGCTGTTTTCGCGTATTCTGAGGTAAAAATGCTGTTCGAACCCTTCGTCCGTTGAAATGACCTTGACGAGCGAGTCTCCGCGTTCCCCGGCGAAGACGTCGCGAAACACCGCGATATAGCCCGGTCCTTCTATGTTTTCGCCTTCGAGCCCCGCAACGGCGGCGCGGAGATCGCGCCCGGCGAGCGGACGCGATATTTCGGCTTCATGTTCCCCGATGAACGGCATTCCTTCTTCCACTATTTTTTCTCCTTCGGCGCTAATGGCTGTTTTCAGCGCGCGCAGGGTGTATATATCACGTCCCATAGCGCGCCACTTGCGCTCGTATTTTGTCACGTAATCCCTGAGCCCGTTGCGCTCCGGCGGGGACGCCGCAAAACCGCCCGTTTCCGAAAACGCTTTCCCGGCCGCCTCGGCATACCAATCCACATCGGTGGCGAGGTTGAAAGCTCCGCCTTCTTCGAGGCGCGACCACAAGAGCCGCGCAAATCCGCCGCGCGTTACCCTGCGTTCCTCATGGCGTTTTTTCGGCCACGGGCAGGGAAAATTCATGAACACCTCGGATATCGATTCCGGCTCAAACGCGTATTTCAGCAGGTATCTGGCGTCGCCGTGCAAAAGCCTGATATTATCGGCCCGCAGAGCCAGGGAGCGTCTGGCGGCTTTGGTTACGCACCATTGCGATATTTCTATTCCGACGACTAGAGAATCAGTTTTCGATTTGGCGAGATATTGCAGGAATTCTCCGTTGCCGAACCCGATCTCGGCGACGATTCGGCCGGATTTCGCCCCGAACCGCACCGCGGGCTGAGGCGGCGCTATCTGGCTGAAATTCCAGTACATCAGGCGGGTTTCGTCGCGGCGAGGCGTTCTATCAGCACCTTCATCACGCCGCCGCATACCATTCCGTTTTCGTCCGCCGAATCGGTCATGTCCACGGTCTGAAATTTCCAGCCGCCGTCTTTGATTATCTCCCTCGCTGTTCTGAGAATGTCCGCTTCCGCGCAACCTCCCCCTATGGTGCCGACGGAACTCCCGTCCAATCGGGCGATCATCTTCGCCCCCGCGGAACGCGGCGTGGAACCTTCGGCCGACACGACGGTGATTATCGCGCAGTCCTCTTCGTCGTCGCGGGCGAGGCATTCCAGCAATTCCATATCGGCGTCGGACTCGCCTCCGCGCGAAACGGCGGAACCGCCGTCGTCCCACGAGAATTTCATGCGGCGCTCTTTCACGACCTCGGCCATTATCGAGATGACGATTTCCTCGGGCGTCACGGCGCCGATGGCAAGCCCTATGGGGGAATGCAGCGCGTCGATCCTGTCCTGGTCGAATCCCTCTTGTTTCATTTGCTGTCTCACGATCGCCGTCCTGCGGCGCGAGCCTATCATGCCGGAGTAATACGGCGTACCGCCGGAGAGAATCGCCCTCAGGCAGTCCGCGTCGTGCTTGTGTCCTCTGGTCACAATCACTACGTAGTCCGACGGGCGTATCGAAATCAGTTCCGCCACGCGCGAGAAGGAGTCGCAGATAACTTCGCTTGCCTCTGGAAAGCGTTCCCGGTTCGCGAAGTTGGGCCTGTCGTCGTATACCGTTACGTCGAAACGGAGCATTGACGCGACGCGGACCAGAGGAACGGCGATGTGTCCGCCGCCGAACACGATCATGCGAGACCTGGGCATGAACCGTTCGAGTATTATCGTATTTCCGCCGATGTGTTCCGTATAAAGCGCTTCCTCGCTGCCGCGCTTGCCGGCCCATCCGGCGGCGGCGTCCGCGGTGTGGAG
>JAISDQ010000264.1 GCA_031264605.1 Synergistaceae bacterium
CTGACAGGAAGCGCAAGGTGTTCCGGTGAACCGGTTCCGCAAAGGGGAGTGAACGCGTTGAGCGTAAGCATAAATCTTGGTCAGTGCATTGGTTGCGGTGTTTGTATGCAAGTTTGCCCCGACGCGTTCCGTCTGGACGAAAACGCTGGAAAGGCAGTCCTGAAGGAACACGGACGCGGCGGCGACAGTTTAATAAAAGAAGCCGTGGATTGTTGTCCGGTCGGGTGTATTGAAGAATAATCCTGTGGTATAATCTTTAATTGCGCGGGCCTATAGCTCAATTGGTCAGAGCCACCGGCTCATAACCGGAAGGTTCCAGGTTCGATTCCTGGTAGGCCCACCAATCCATTACCAAAGATTACAGATGATAGATGAAAAACCCGGTTAAATGCCGGGTTTTAGTTTATTTAAACGCATCGGATATAATCACCTAAATCCACAGGTTGGGTAAAAGTGATTTCCTCCATCTTTACGGCCCGCTTCTCGTCATTGAGTTCCAGAAGCGTCAGGAGAAAACGGTCTTTTAACGCTCCTATGGCGTGATTCACATTCACTTTGTATCTGTATTTATTGCGTTTCCCTTCTCTGGCGCGATCCTCTACAGGCTGAGCTTTCTGCCTCGCTGCCGCGATAACGTTCGACAAAATCAGAGCAAGAAAAAATCATGGAGTCCGTGTCCAAATTCGTCAATTTCGAGGTTGAATTTCTAATTTCTTTCTCAAGCGCACCAAGAATTTCAAGCCTTTTTCTTCCGCTTGTGCCATGAGTTTGGATGACGAGTACCCTCGATCGAATATGAGCGACGCGGTCTCTTTATTTCCAAACTGACCGTGGTCTTCGACCACAACCGGCGATGAAAAAAGAGACGAATCTATTTTCATAGGAACGGCGCGTTGTGCTCCGTTCAGCCGTCCTGACGCGCAATATGCGCCTCTATCGCTTTGTAGGAACTTCTCACGAAGGGTGCGGAGGCTACGAAGGCAAAACCCATTTCTCTGGCGGTTTTGCCGTATTCCTCGAACGTGTCGGGGCGGACGTACTCCACTACGGGATGATGCAGTTTGGATGGGGCGAGATACTGGCCTACGGTGAGCAGTTCGCAGCCGCGTTTTCTCAGATCGCCGAACAGTTCCAACACCTGCCCGCGCGTCTCTCCGAGTCCAAGCATGACGCCGGATTTGCTTCGGATGGAGCCGTTCAATTTCTTTATTCTTTCCAGCAATTCGAGGGAACGGTAATATTCGGCTTCCGGCCTCACTTCGACGTACAGGGACGCCACCGTCTCCATATTGTGGCTTATCACGTCGGGGCCGGCGTCGGCGACGGTTTTGAGCGCGTCATAATCTCCCCGGAAATCGGGAATCAAGACTTCGATCGCCGTGTCTGGGCTTTCAGCCCGAATCGCCCCGATCGTTTCGGCGAAATGGGCCGCGCCTCCGTCGGGCAGGTCGTCCCTCGTCACCGAGGTTATCACGGCGTAGCGCAGCCCCAGCCGCGCCGCGCCGAGCGCGACGTTAAGGGGCTCTTCGCGGTCGACCGGCGACGGTTTTGCGCTCGTCACGTTGCAGAAGCGGCAGTTGCGCGTGCAATTTCTCCCCAATATCATGAAAGTGGCCGTGAGCGATGAGAAACATTCGCCGTAGTTTGGGCACATGGCCTCGCGGCAGACGGTATTGAGCCCGAGTTCCTTTATGAGTTTCTCCACGGTTTCGACGTTGGGATCGGCGATTCGTTTTTTTCGGAGCCATTCGGGCTTTCGTTCCATGTCTATTGTTCCTCCGGAAAGACGCACTCCATAAATTGTTCTTTCGACACTCCGCCAAGATAGCGCGCCATATCCACGTCCGCGAGAGCGCGGATTATCGCGTCGCGCCTGTACGGCCGAGATTCCAAAAGTTCCTCCAGTCCGCGTATCGGCGTGACGCCGAGGAAATCTCCCCTTATCACACAGGATTTTATCACGCCTTCCGCTATATCGAGGAAAATTTCGACCTTGCCCGCCGCGAAGCGTTTCGCCTGACAGAAGGAGAACTTGGGCGCGTGTCCGAAGGTCCAGTCCGGGTTGGCGTATTTCAGGCGTTTTATCTCCTCGATGCCGGCAATGTCGTCGGCCGTGAGGATATATTCGGCGGCGTCCTGTCCTTCGAGCATGTTTTTTTTGAGCAGGCGTCTGAAATCCTCGATATCCCCGACGCCGGGCAGAAGGGGAGAGATGTTCGCGACTCTCGCTCTGACCGAGCGCAGCGCTTTTGAGCGGATTTTACCGTCGTCGGGTTTGAGCACGGCCGCCAGTTCGTCGAGGTTCGCGCTGAAAAGCAGCGAGCCGTGCGTACACAGACGATTGCCCTTGACGTATTGCGCAAGCCCCGATATCTTTGCCCCGTGCAGAAGAATGTCGTTACGCCCTTCCGCGCGGGCCGCCGCGCCCATATCGCGGAGCGCCGAGACGACAGGGTTCGAGACGTATTCGAACTCGAGGCGTTTGACGTCGCTCGTCCCGCGGTACGGCAAGGGCAGTATCACCGTATAAAGCAGCACGCCGGGGTCGGTGAAAATCGTACCTCCGCCGCTGGAGCGGCGTACTACCTGTATTCCAGATTCGTCGGCGAGACGGACGTCGATTTCCGCGTACGCCACCTGGTTGCAGCCGAGCATCGCGCATTTGCCGGTGCGCCAGGTCATGAATATCGCTTCATCGGTATGAGCGCGCGTCATAAAGTATTCCTCGGCCGAAAAATGAAACGCGGCGTCGGTCGACCGCGGTTCCGCGTAAAGCATTTTCCGTCAGGCCTTGCCGATTTCCCTGAGTTTTTTCAGGTTCAGATAGCCGTCCATCACTATCACGGTGACGAGAATGAGCCCTATAATGACGTTTTGCAGTTGAGGTTTCATTTCGAGAAGGTTGAACATATTAGTCAGGAGCGACATAAAAGCGACTCCAAGCAGCGCGCCGACGGCCGATCCCCTGCCGCCCGCGAAACTGCCGCCGCCCACCACGCACGCTATCATGCAGGTCATGTGCACGCCGCCGCCCGTGTACTGGCTCGGACTCTGTATTCTCGCCACCGCGAGAATTCCGGCGAGCGAGGCCAGCAAGCCCGTAGCCGCGAAAGCCCCGAAAATGATTCTCCGGTCGTTGAAACCCATCAACCGCGAGGCTTCACGGTTACCGCCCACAAAATAAAGCTGCCGCCCGGCGGACGTATATTTCAGCGCAAAACTGAAGAAGGCCAGCAGCGCCAGCATTATCCACGTCGCGTAATACACGCCCAACATCTTTCCCTCGCCCAGCAGGATAAAACTTTCCGAGAATTTCGCCCCGCCCCGTATCTTGTCCCACAGCAGCATGGCGGCTCCGTAGCCTATGTACTGAGTGCCTATGGTCGCGATGAGCGCGTTTATCCTGAGCCGCGCCACCAGAAATCCGTTGAGGCAGCCAACGGCAAAGCCGGCGAGAAGCACGAGCGGAACGGTTACGTATATCGGCGCGCCGCCGTATTCGAGGTGCCCGCAGAGTATTCCGGCCAAGAGCATCGTCGAGCTTATCGAAAGGTCGAAATAACCGCATATGAGAAGTGCCATCATTCCGAACGCCATAATCGCCGTCGGCGCTATACTCGCCTGGAGCGATTCGAAGTTGCCGGCCGTCCAGAATACCTCGCCCTTGACGGTGAGCAGGACGACGAGCGCGACGCAGGAAACCGCGGAGACGAATTCGTTTTTTCGCGCGAAAGATTTAAGGAGCGTCACGCGCGTTCCCCCGTCGGTTCGGCGTTCGCCCTGATATCGAGGTAAATGGCCAATATGAGTATCGCGCCCAATATTATCTGCTGTACGTACGTGTTTATGTTGAACGATGTCATGCCGTTTATAAGCGTGAATACGAAGATGACTCCGAACATGGTCCTCACTATGCTGCCGCGTCCACCGAAGATGCTGGCCCCGCTTATCACGGCCGCCGTTATGATGCTTATTTCGAGATTGCTTCCGACCGTGACGTTCGGATGCGCGAGGCGCGCCGTCATGAGGACGCCTCCGAAAGCCGACATGGCGGCCGATATGGCGAAACAGACGCATTTAACCGCCTTCGCGTTGATGCCGTACAGTATCGCGGTGTCCGCGTTGTGCCCGATGTAATACAGTTGTTTCAGATGGCGCGATTTCGCGAGCAGGATTTCCATAACCACCGCTATGACGACCATGAGTATGATAGTCCACTTTACCCCAAAAATGCCACCCGAGACGAACCTGCGCGCCGAGAGCGCGAACTGCCTTCCGCTGAAGCGGTTCACCAGATACCAGTTGAGGCCCTTTACCACCATCATCACGCCTATGGTCACCATCATTGAGTTGAGCCTGAATTTTACCGTCAGGAAACCCGCCGCCAGCCCTATGAGCGCCGATACCGCCACGGCGAGCGCTATAGCGGCCGGAGCGGACATTTTGTAGTTGAAGATGAAGAACCCCATCATGGCCCCGCCGAATCCGAACAGAGAGCCTACGGACAGGTCGAGTTCGCCCATGATTATCAGGAGCGTGAAACCTATCGCCGCGTAGAAGTTGAACGATACCTCGTGCAGTATGGAATGTACGTTGCTGTACGTGAAAAACGCGTTTCTCGTCAGCGACAGAAAAATAAAGAGCGCGGTCACCAGATAGACGATCATCCAGTCGGCGAAACCGAACCTTCGCGTTTGTGAAACGGGCGTCATGCCGGCTTTTTTATCCATTTTCCGTTCCCTCCGCCGGTGATTTCCCGAAAGCGGCGTGTCTCATGATGGCCTGTTCGGTATAATCCCCGCACTTGACCTCGCCGACGACGGCTTTATTTCTCATCACCAGTATGCGGTCCGAGAGGCTCATCAGTTCGGGCAGCTCGGAGCTGAATATTATCACGCCCACGCCCTTCGACGCGATTTCCAGCAGGAACTTGTGTATCTCGGTTTTCGCGCCCACATCGATTCCTCTTGTCGGTTCGTTCGCTATTAGTATTTCGGGTTCCGGCACGAGGCACGCGGACAACATCACCTTCTGCTGGTTTCCGCCGCTCAGATTTTTGGGTTTAGCGGAGAGCGACGGCAGGACTATCGAAAACCGCCTCACGAAATTCTCCGTTATGCCAGCCAGCCGTTTGAAGTCGATAAAGCCGAGTTTGCCTGACAGTTTGTCCAGTATTGGGAGGGACATGTTGTCGGTGACCTTCATGTCGGGCAGCAGGCCCGCCAGTTTCCGGTTGTTGTTGAGGTACATCACCCGTTCTTTGACCAGCGCCCGCGGGGTCACCCGGGGTATTGTCTTCCCGCTCACCGAGAGACTGCCGCCGTCGAATCGCTCGAGCCCATATATCATGCGCGACAGCCTCGAAGCGCCCGAGCCCTCGAGGCCGAACACGCCGAGCACTTCGCCCCTGGACAGGGTGAAGTTCGTCTCATGGAGGGTGTTTTTCTTGACGAAATTTTTTACCTCCAGAAGGGGCGCGCCTTCCTGAGCGCCGCTCTGGGTTTTTATCTTGTACAGGCTTCCGCTGAGGTCGCGTCCCACCATATTGTTGATGAGGACGTTCTCCGTGAGATGTTCGTCGTTGACGAGAGTGGCGGCGAAATGTCCGTCACGCAGCACCGTAACCCTGTCGGAAATCCGCATTATCTCCTTCAGCCTGTGCGAAATATATATTATCGTCATATTTTCATCCTTGAGGCGGCGCAGTATATCCATCAGCATACCGGCCTCGTGGTCGTTGAGCCCGGACGTGGGTTCGTCCAGAATTATCACTTTGGGGGCCGCCACTATGCACCTCAGTATCTCGATCATCTGCTGGTTCGCCAGGGTGAGCGACGCCAGCGGAGTATCCGGCGCGACGGCGCCGAGGCCGAACATGTCGAGTTTTTTTCCGGTTTCCTCGTAAAGTTTTTTATAATCGATGCGCCCGCCGGTTTTGAAGGAGTGGTCGGTGTAGATATTCTCGGCGACCGTCAGGTTCTCGAATATGGCGAGTTCCTGATGAACCATGTATATTCCCATTTTATGCGCGTCGCGCGGGCTGAAACTGAGGACGCGAGCGCCGTCAAGCTCGATATACCCTTGGTCGGGACTCGCTTCGCCCGTTATTATTTTGACGAGCGTGCTCTTTCCGGCCCCGTTTTCGCCGAGGATCGTGTGAATTTCTCCCCGCCGTATCGAAAACGAAACGTCGGAGAGGGCCTTCACGACCCCGTACGACTTGGAAATATTCGATATCTTCAAAAAATCGGGTTTTTCTTCCATTGAATGTTCCCGCCGTTCGTCTAGCGGGGACAGACCGCGGTCTGTCCCCGCGGAACAGGCGTCAGCGATAGAGGGGCGTGTCGTAGGACTCCATCTTGTTGTGGTCGAAGTTATCGACGTTGTCCTTCGTGATTATGACGTTGCCGGTGTATATCTGCTTGGGATAGACGCTTATCTTGGACGCTTTGTTGTCGCCGGTTATCGGAATGTCGAAGAAGCCGTACTTCGTGACGTCTTCGAGGAACTGCACGGCGAGGTAGCACATCATGGCGGTCCTGTTGGTGAGGGACGCGTTAATATAGCCGCTCTTGATGTATTCGAGCATCGCGTCTTCCCTGTCGGCGCATATTACCGGGAGGTCTCCCGGCTTCTTGCCGAGTTCTTCCATGGCGGTCGCGATCGCCGCGCCGCAAGCCGAGTCGAGCCCCACGAACGCGGTGGCCTCGGGGTGCGTGTTGAGAAGGTCTTTGGCCGCGCGGAGGGACGCCTCCGCCTCGCACTCGCCGTCCTGGTCACCGACTATCTCCCAGCCGGTTCCAGCGAGGCGCTCTTTCAGGCCCTCGAATTTCTGGTCGATGTTGGTGGAGCCCCAATTGCCGATGACCAGGAGCTTGCCTGAGTTCCCGGCGTACTGGAGAAGAAGGTCGGCGGTCTCGCGGCCGGCGTCTACGTTATCGAGGCCAATGTAAAGGTCGCCAAGCTCGCCGCTTTCCGCTTCGACGAGGATTATCGGGATTCCCGCTTCCTGCGCCTTGGTGATCCCGGGGTTCATTGCCGCGTCCCAGGCAACCGTGATGATGCCAGCCGGTTTTTTGGGGATGATCTGTTCGAGCGCCTCGCACGCGGTTTTCGAGTTCCAGTCGTCGGCGCCCTGCTGGATGATCTCGACGTTGAATTTTTCCGCCGCGTACTTGAAGCCGAGGTGCATGTCGTAACAATACGGCTGCCCCAATCCGGGGGCGATGTAGTAATAAGTCTGCGTAGGCGCGGCCGAGGCCGCCGTTACCGACATGACGAACAACGCCATTACAACCGCAAAGAGCCTTTTCTTCATATGAAACTCCTCCTGTCAGTATGAATTAAAATTTTTGAGAATGTAATGAAATAATAGCATACAGTATGAGGAAGTCAATTTTTTGGCCGGCGATTTCTGGGGCCTGATTTTTGCGTTATCTTCTCGGGCACACTTGTTTTGAACCGTCAAGTATTGCTTGACAGTTGCGGAAAGTTTCGCGATTTTTCCGGAGAGTTTTAGCGCTATCGCTATCAGTTCAGCTTTTTCCGGTTTTTCCAGTTCGTTAGTCGTGTACATATTTTGTTTTATCGGCAGTAAATCACTTATGCTTCAATGCGATTGAATAGTTACAAGTACAATATCAACAGATTAAGGAGGAATCAACAGTTAAAAAGAAAGAAACTCTTCGGGCGTCATCACGGGTATTGACGCCCAACGTTTCTTCTTCTTTGGTGATTCTCAGGCTGGCGACATCACTTAAATAGGGCAATATCGGCAAAAAATTGAATTCTCGGGATTGTCTGCCTCGAAGCTTCACCGATACATCTTCATTTATCAAATGTTTTAAACAGTCCAATACTACGGAAGAGCGCATAAAAAACACTCCGCAGTCGGATTCTCCCGTTGACGGCATGGCATCGCCTTCGCGAGCTTGCAAAACTTCCACAATATTGCCATTTTTGTCACGTTGTAAATGGATATACGGATTGCAGGAACAGTGCGTCGGCAATGTCATCGAAACATGTTCATACGCCTGGAGAACCTTCATTCCTGCCAGTACGGTCTGGCGCTTTAACGCTATCTGATCTCCCCAGACACAAACCGTATAGGGCGTGACGGAAGCCTCCAACCCACGCAAAACGGCATCTCCCATACCCATGGGCATAGGCTGCTCCACCAAAGCCCAGTTTCTCTCTGAATGATTTTTAAGATATTCTTCAATTGGAACTGAACCCTCTGGGGATACAATGATTATCAATTTTTCATACAGCCCGCGAAAAATATCCAGCAACCAATCCAACATCGGACGATCAAGGATAGGGTATAGTATCTTTGGCAAGTGATAACCGAGGCGTGTTCCTTTCCCAGCCGCCGGAATCAGCAGAGTCCAATTTTCGGGCTCTATACCGACGCTCAGTTTATCGATATCCTCATGTTCGAGAGTCATTTTCTTCTCCCAGTAGCCAATCAATCAGGTAATCTATGTTCGGCAAACACTTTATCGCTCCGGCTTTCATCAGTTCCGCAACGTCTGTTCCAATCCCAAGCACATTCATATTCCCGGCACGCGCGGCGCGCACCCCGTTGATGGAATCTTCGACTACGAGAGCTTCAGCCGGCTTCACACGCAATAATTGAGCCGCCCGCAAAAAAATGTCAGGAGCAGGTTTTGACTTTGTCACGTCATCTTTGGAAACAACCGCACAAAAATAATCGGCGGTTTTGCTTAAAGAAAAAAAAAGCGATACGCTCTCAGCTGAACCTGAAGAAGCCAAAGCCAACGAATATTTTTCCACAAGACGCCGTAAAATATTGTCAAGTTTAGGATGAAGCGGAGCGGTTTCAATCAATAGCTCGCGCGCCGTTTTTTGTTTGCAGCGGACCACTTGCTCGACGAATTCATCTTCAGGCGTTATCCCATGAAGCGCCAGATGTTTTTTAAAAACGCCGCTCGTACTCATGCCCGCATACGCGGCATAATATCCGAGAGGCGGAAGATTAAACGTCCGACAGGCGAAATCGAACGCTTTTTCATGCGCCGCGGATGAATACCACAATACCCCGTCCATGTCAAAAATAATGGCTTGGTAGTTATGACTCATTTTTGCGCGCCACGAGCAGAGATTGAGTCATGTAATATGAAAACGGGATGTTGCCAAGTCTCAGATGTTGCATTAAATCAAATCTCCTTTCGGCAAAGGGTTTATGTAAACAAGCCCGCATTCCTCGCATTACACAAACTGATCCATCAGAGAACTATCGCTCGCCGAGCGATATATCCTCAAAAAATCGTTCAATTCATAATGGGGCGGATATTGAGCGGCATAGATCACGCGTGTTTCTCTATTGCCGCACAAGGGACACGGACGATCTGTCAGATCTATAGTCATACGAATGTTCTCGATTCACTGAAAACTAACATCATTTCCATCGCATAAATCTACAGCGCAATAAAGTCCATAAAGCGATGAACCCGTCGCGCATACAAATTTTTTTCCCCTCTTTCACACTGCGAGGGGAATAGCGAATCGGAACTTCTTTGATCTTGATTCCGGAACGGATTAACAAAGCCGTAATTTCATGATCCCCCTCGAAGCCGCTCGTGACAAAATTGTGTCGTTTTAAGA
>JAISDQ010000061.1 GCA_031264605.1 Synergistaceae bacterium
GGACGCCACAATAATTCATGCCTATCCTCGACGCAAATTGTAATGAAATAATACCCGCTTTGGCTGTAATCATAATTTTTCAGGCGATTAGGTTTTCTTTTCGGTGACTCTTTCATGCAGCCACATCCTTATCTCTTACAGCATATCACAAAAATTCCGCTCATTCATGCCAATGTTTCTTAACTACCCGCACCGTCAACTTTATCTGCCCCCAACATTCCACAATGCCTGTAACAGCCAAATTTCTTCATCTGTACATGCCAATATAACGTGTTATGTAACCTCAATTTCGTTGAGCACCTGTTATTACAACAGGTGTTTCGCGCAACCCCGATATATTTTTAAAACGATATGACGCTTAGCGCCCTTCCGTGGATTTTATTGGATATGTTCTTGGAAAAGGTTTTTCATTTGTCATGCGCGTTAGGCGCAAATGGAATCTGAAAGCGGATACCGTCAAGACGCGGGGCAGGATAGCCGTCACGCGCAACAGGCGGAGGCCGGCAGGGGCGCGGCGATTGGTGTCTCATAATGGGCGTATGTCAAGCGATACCCAGGAAAACGGCTAAAGCTCTTGTAATTTCAAGCATTTCGGTATCTTCAAGCTTGCCGAAAACATCGCCGCATTTTTCGCGCGGAACAGTCATTGCCTTATCTACCATCACTTGGGACAGCTTTTGCAAACCGTTCCCCGCGTTGGGTGTGATTGTTATGCGAAATATCGGCGTGTCCCTTAACTCACTGGTCATAGGAAGAACCGTCATAGTCGGGTGCCCCCTGAATAAATTCGATTGAATAACAAGCGCGGGGCGAGGTTTTCCGTAATCCCCCTTTATGGCTATTGTGATAATATCCCCCCGTTTCATTCCCAGCCTTCAGTATCCGTCACGCTCTCCATAAAAGCCAGAATTTCTCTCTCCTGGTCGTCATCCTCCAACATCATCGATTGTCTGTGGCATTCATCCGCAAATGTCGATTTTCGCGTATCTGGCACCCAAATTTGAATTGGCCTCATTCCAGCGCCAGCCATTTTTTTTCTGTGTCTTGCAACTCGCTCTCTCGCGGTGGCCAACTAAACATCACCTCACATGATATGTTTCATGTAACAGTATCTTATTTTTTCATGGCTCTTGTCAAGTGTTTCGGGCGAGGCGGCAGTTTTTCCCGGTTCTTTATTCTCATGCGTTTGCCCTGATTGGAAGAGGCGTTTGAATCGGCGCGGTGAAATCGAGCTTCAAAGGGCGGCACGCGCCGGGGGCTTTTTTACTTACTGTTCGGCAGGTGGTAAAATATTCGGCGCATACATAAAAGAGATTTTTAATCTCGGATACGCGAAAGGGGATCGATTGTTTTGAGTTCGGGAACCACACACAACGCGGCGCTCACTGCGCTCGCCGCTCTCAGAAATTTTTCGTCCGGCGAGGTGAGCGAGGAACAGGCTTCCCTGCTCTTCGAAATCGCCAAAAGAAGCAGGCTCGACGCGATTTTGATGACCGCCATAGCCGGCGGCGGGCATCCTGGGGGCTCCCTGTCCAGCATGGATATCTTCACCATTCTTCTGGCGACTGCGAACCTGCTTCCGTCGAACTGCGGCGATCCCGAACATGACCGCGTCATCGTGAGCCACGGGCATACGTCTCCGGGCGTTTACGGCGCTCTCGCCGAATGGGGTTTCTTCGGCCGCGATGAGGCCGCGGCGAACTTTCGGCGCGCGGGAAGCGTCTTTCAAGGCCACGTGGAGCGCGCCGTCCCGGGCGTCGACTGGGGCACGGGCAATCTCGGCCAGGGACTTTCGGCGGCGGTCGGCTTCGCCCTCGCCGACAGGGCGTGCGGCAGAAATTCCAGGGTTTTCGTGGTCATGGGAGACGGCGAACAGCCTAAAGGGCAGAACGCCGAAGCGCGCCGCGTCGCGTCAAAGGAAGGGCTGTCCTCCATCACGGCTCTCATCGACTACAACCATATTCAGATATCGGGCTCGATAGAGAGCGTGATGCCGGCGGATATCCGCGCGCTGTGGAGCGCCGACGGCTGGGAAGTGCTCGACAGCGAAGGGCACGATTACAAGGCCCTGTACGCGGCGCTCAAAAAAGCCGTCGCGTCGCCGAAGCCCGTTGTGATTCTGTGTCACACCGTCATGGGCAAAGGGGTCTCCTTCATGGAGGGGACGCACGAGTATCACGGCAAGGCCACGTCCGGCGATCTCACCGCGAAGGCCGTCGCCGAACTCGGCGGCGACGCGGCGGAAGTGGAGGCGCTGAAAGAACTGCGCAAGAAGCCCGCTCCAAAAGGGCGCGAGGTAAAACCTGTTCCCCCGTCGCTCGACGTCGGCGCTCCCGCGGTCTACACAGCCTCCGACAAAAAGGACAACAGGGGAGCTTTCGGCGCTGCGCTGGCCGACGTGGCCGGGCGAAACTCCGGCGAGGGAAAAACGCCTATATTGGTGTTCGACTGCGACTTGGCGGGTTCCGTTAAGACAGACATTTTCTCAAAAAAAGTTCCGTCGCGATTCATCCAGTGCGGCATTCAGGAACACTGCGTCGCGACGGCCGCGGGCGCGGCTTCGACCGCCGGAGTCGTCGCCGTGTGGGCGGATTTCGGAGTGTTCGGCATAGATGAGGCGTATAACCAGCAGAGACTCAACGACATAAACCACGCGCAGGTCAAAACAGTGCTCACGCACGTGGGGCTGGACGTCGGCGAGGACGGCGTGACGCACCAGTGCATCGATTACGTCGGATTGCCGCGCAACATGTTCGGATACAAGGTCGTCGTCCCGGCCGATCCGAATCAGACCGACAGGGCGACGAGATGGATGCTCGCGGAACCGTCGAACGTATGTCTCGCGGTAGGGCGCAGCGTGCTTCCTGTCATACTGAAAGAGGACGGCTCCCCCTTCTTCGATGAAAA
Source organism: Synergistaceae bacterium (assembly GCA_031264605.1). Lineage (GTDB taxonomy): Bacteria > Synergistota > Synergistia > Synergistales > Synergistaceae > JAIRKI01. The sequence continues at coordinate 2,908 of JAISDQ010000061.1, forward strand.
ATACGCGTTCGCGTATGGGGCGATCGACGTCATCCGCGAGGGAACCGACGCGGCGATACTGACGATGGGACACGTCGCCGGGCTCGCCGTAAAGGCGGCGGAATCCCTCGCCGCAAAGGGCGTCAAGGCGCAGGTTCTGCATTGCGCGTCTCCCCTAGGAATGGACGCGCCGGAGCTTATACGGCTAGTCGGCAAAAAACCCCTCGTCACCTGCGAGGACCACAATGCCAACACGGGCCTGGGCGCGATAACGGCGTTGGAGTTCGCCCGCGCCGGAGCGCCCGTGCGTATGAAGGTTCTGGGCGTAACGCGCTACGGCGAGTCGGGCGCGGCGACGGAGATAATAGAAGGGATGGGATTCTCGGCGGAGGGTATCGCCTCGGCGGTGGAGTCACTCCTGTAAATGCTCGCCGAGGGCGATCTGGTTTTCCTCTGGTCACCGGCCAAGGGGGACAGTTTTTTGGTGCGGCTGTCCCTCGGTTCCATCCAGGGCAGTCATCTTGGGCAGATGAAACACGGCGACATCATTGGAATGGAGTACGGCGACGTCGTCAGGACAAACAGGGGATCGCCGTTTTTCATACTTCGTCCCTCGGTAGGCGAGTACACCAGAAGGCTGAAACGCCAGACTCAGGTGATATTCCCCAAGGACAGCGGTTTTATAATTCAGCATCTCAACTTCGGCCCCGGAGCCACCGTAGTCGAGTGCGGCACGGGTTCCGGCGGTCTTACCGCGGTGTTCGCGCATTTCGTGGGCGACAGTGGGCGCGTCGTCTCGTACGACCGCCGCGAGGAATTTTCGCGTCTCGCCAGGAGCAACGCCGAGCGCTGGGGCGTGGCGCACAGGGTGGAGTTCAAGGTGAAGGACGCGGCGGAAGGTTTCGACGAACGCGGCGCGGACGCCGTTTTTTTGGACGTCCGCAATCCTTGGGATTATATTGGCGCCGCGCGCGAAACTCTGGCGTGGGGGCATCATCTGGGTATATTGGTTCCAACTTTCAACCAGATAGAACTGACCCTCCTGGCGCTCCGCGAACACAATTTCGTCGACGTGCAGGTACTCGAACTCCTGATGAGATATCTTAAAACCGATCCCGAAAGGATAAGGCCGGACGATATGATGACGGCTCACACGGGTTTTTTGATCTTCGGCGCGAAAGCGCGGAGCCTGCCTCCCCCGGACGGCGACGCCGGCGACAGGGCCGCCTCCTCCGGATGACGCGGCGCGCCGCGCTTCACGTATGCTGCGCGCCGGACGCCACCGTCCCCTGGCCCGCCCTGCGCGATGAGGGGTACGACATAGCCGGTTTTTTCTACGGAAACAACATTCATCCGGCCGCCGAATGGCTCGCGCGCGCGGAGGCGGTCCGAAAACTGGCCGGGGCGCTGGACGGAGAGTGCGAAATAGCGCCGTATCAAGCCGACGCGTGGTTTGCGCTGACGCGGGGATACGAGTCGGAGCCGGAGGGCGGCGGCAGATGCGCCAAGTGCGTTCGCGCTCAGCTCATGGCGTCGGCGGAATTCGCGGCGAAACACGGAGCCGGTTTTCTGTGCACCACGCTAACGATAAGCCCGCACAAAAATCCCGCCGTGATAAACGAAATAGGGGAATCATGCGCTTCCTCGCTGGGGCTCGTCTGGATAAACCGGGTCTGGAGGAAGGGCGGCGGCTTCAAATTGTCAGCCGCGAGGAGCAGGGAAATGAATTTATACAGGCAAAACTACTGCGGATGCGTTTACAGCGCGCGCCGCGAGAAAGAACCGGCAAGTCATGGCGCATAATCCTGAAAACATGTCCGGCAAACTGTCGGCGGAGGCTTTGTCGCGCACGGTGTTCGGAGCCTTGGGCGCCGAGCGGCCGGAGGTGCTGGTCGGGCCGGCTGTGGGCGAGGACGCCGCAGTCATCAGATGTACGGGGCGGTATCTGCTTTTCGCGAGCGATCCCATCGTCGGGGCGTCCGAGGGCGCGGGGAAACTGCTGGTGCGCGTCAATGTCAACGATATTGCCTCAAAGGGGGGCGAACCCGCTTATATCGTTATCACGATAATCGCGCCTCCCGCGATGGGCGAGGCTTACGTCTCCCGCGTGATGCGCGACGCGCACGGCGAATGCGCGCGGCATGGGATCGCGATAGTCGGCGGGCACACGGAATTCAACGGGATGTACGAACACCCGGTGCTGTCGGCCGCCTTGATCGGATACGCCGAGAGGGTATTCAGGGCGTCCGACGTCAGCCCAGGGGACGTCCTTCTCGTGACCGGGCACATAGGCGTGGAGGGCATGGCGATATTGGCGTCGGACCGTCCCGACCTGTTGTCCGGCATTCTTTCGCCGGATGAAACGGCGGAAGTGAGAAGCTGGATGGACGACACTTGCGTCCTCGACGTGTCCAGAACTCTCAGGCGTTATGCCGTCTTCATGCACGACCCGACCGAAGGCGGTTTTCGGGGCGGCGTGAGCGAGGTGTGCAGGCTGGCCGGCATTGAGGCTGATATCGACGAGGGCGCGGCGCCGGTACATCCATATACGAAGCGCGTCTCGGAAAGCCTGGGTTTCGACCCTTTGAGCCTGGTGGCGTCGGGAAGCATGCTCGCCGCGGTGAGGGGCCGCTCGGAGAAAGACGCCACGAATGCCCTGCGCGCCGCTGGAATACCCTTCAAGACGGTCGGCAGGATGACTGAACGCCCATGCGCCCAGTCATCCTGCGCGCCGCCGGAGGCGTTGTGGGAGCTTCTCGGGAGGCCGCTTCGGGGATAGTGGACGCGCGGGAGTTCGGGGCGAGAATAAAAAAAATCGCCTCAGCGATATCGCGGCCCGGGCCGACGAAGGCGGACGCTTTTCTCGCGGTTTGCAGGAACGGGATCGGCTGGGAGGACATATACTACCTGACGGGTTTTTCGGGAACCTCGGGCGCTTTGGTGATAACGCGCGACGACAGCAGGCTTTTCGTGGATTCGAGATACGCCGGAGCGGTTGAGGAATCGCCGGTTTACGCGAACGTTTCCTGTTTGCCGGGCATGAACGCGTCTCCGCTCGGCGCGGCCGTCAAATATATCGAAAGCGCGCGCGCGTCGCGGGTCGCCTTCGGCGGAAGCGATCTCCCTCTGACATTGTACCGCGAAATATCGCGCGCTTTCGGCGAATCCGGCCTGGCCGATTTGTCGGGTTTTCTCGCCGGCATGCGCCGCGGCAAGAGTAAATATGAAATTGGCTGTATAATTGAAGCGATACGCATAGCTTCGGACGCTTTTGGCGCGGCGGCCGCGAAATGCGGCCCCGGCGTGACGGAGCGTCAATTCGCGTCCCGGCTCGAATTTGAGATAGCGGAACGCGGCGGCCTCGCGGCGGCGCGTTCCATAGTGGCGAGCGGCGCAAGGACGGCGATGCCGCACGCGTTTCCGACCGATAAAAAATTCGAGCGCGGGGATATGGTGCTGGTGGATTTTTGCGTGAGACGGCTCGGCTATGTATGCGACATCACCAGAACAATGTCGGTCGGAGGTATGGACGAGAACATGAGGAAACTTTACTCCGTCGTCCGATGGGCGCAGGAGGAAGCGGCCGCGCTGATCGTTCACGGCCGCGCGGCGCGCGAGGTCGACGCCGCGGCGCGCGGCGTGATGGAAAGCGCCGGACTGGG
>JAISDQ010000113.1 GCA_031264605.1 Synergistaceae bacterium
TGCCGCACCCGTACTGAACCACGCGAAGTTTTTGATTGTACATGATTGCACCCCCACAAAAAAGTTTTATCTACATAATAAAATAATAAGACATATCCGCTCAAATTTCAACTTGAAACGGCCGTTACGAAACGAGGTCAGCCTTCGGGCGGCAGAAATCCGTAGTAAATTACGCGTTCGCGGGTGTGGCCGGTAACGGCCCTGAGCGTCATCGTCCACTCCGCCGGAGCGGTGATGCCGGGGCGGCGCGAACGGTACTCCCCGTATTGTTCAGGCGAGCCGGACACGACGACCGCCCCCGATCTGCGGACTTCCTCAGCGTCTATCCACGGGGCCATTCTCGGGTCTCCGTTCAGAAACACACGCGGCCTGTCCGGGGCGTAAACGGAAACGTTGGACGCGTTCCATATATCGCCTATGACATACGCCGGAGAACGGCCGTACTCGCGTTCGAAAGCATCGCGCACATGGGCGGACAACCCTCTGCCGTCAAACCGGCGGCTTTTCGCCGACGTGTCCAGCAGCGAGGTTCCGGCGTATACCGCCAGGGACAGCGCCATTATGACGTAAACCGCCCTCACGCACCCGCGAATCGTTTTTTCTTCCAGTCTGCATGGAAAATAGGAAAACAGGATTATTCCCAACATGCCGAATAAAGAAAATCCCCATAACGACTGTATTTCCAGTCCGGTGACGGCCGACAGCACAAATAAAGACAGAGCGGGCGCCACTCCGGCGCAGAAAATGAAGGGATCGGCCCGCGCGAAAGCCGTTTTCATCCGGGGTTTCGCGCGAAAATACGCGGCGAAGAACAATATTATGGTCACGCACGTCGAGCCCAGGGAATTCGCCATAAATTTGAGCGGATGTCTCAGATGCGCCAACCATTTCGCGTAGGCTTCCCCATAGCCCATACGGGCTGTAATGTACTCGAACGGATAAAAATCATGCTTCCAAAGCCACCACAAATGAGGGGAAAATACCGCGAGCGCTACCAGAGCCGCGATATAGACTCCGGGTTTCCTCCACTCCTCACGGCCCTTTCGCGTGGCGACGAGATACAGGCCGAGGCCCGCGAAGAACACCGCGTTGGTATATTTCGACAGTAACGCCGCGCCGGCGAGCAGGCCGAAACCAAACCAGCGCCTTTCGTAAAAAAACAGCAGCATCCACGCCGTCACGGCCATGCTCACGAGATTGACGTTGTATTCTACGGACAGCATCGTGTAATAAAAAGTGCCCTCCAGGAACAGCACCGATAACATGGCGTTGTCCTCGGACAAAAATTTGCGCGCCAGTTTCCATAACGCTACAAAAGAGAGCGTCACGCACACCTGGCTGGCGAGGTAAGCCGACAGGTCGGGATTTGGGACCGCGCGGTAAAAAATATCCGCCACCCAGGCGGACATAGGGGGATGCTTGTCCGTCCCGAGGGGCCAATCCTGCCCCCACGCTATGGCCTCCGCGCTGTCCACGGGGATATTCGTGCTCGCCAATCCCACCAGCGTCCACAGGACGCAGTGCGCAACGAGAAAAATACAAAATGTTTTTTTTCGCATTCGCAGCACCTCTTTGTATAAAAAATGTTCCCGTCAGTGGGATTTCCGCGAAATTCGCCCCGGGAAATCCGCGTCCGCCGCCGTGGCAAAATCGCTCGCCGCTCCGTCAGTCACGGCCCGCGGATGCAGCGCCACTTCCACGGCATCGTAACGCCGGGGCACGGAGACGCGCGCGCGCGAACCCCATATTTTGCCGGTGTAGGAAATGCCGTAAAAATATGTGTCCGAACCGGTACGATTCCAATGATAAAAAGTTTTCAGCACCGCGTATTTGACCAGCGCGCCGTCGAAAAAAGGGGCGGGGCTGCGGGCTGTAAAGAGCGAATTCAGGAAATCCTCGTTCACGATCCGCAGACGCGGCACGCCGTATTCGCGCCGCAGCCTGACCGCGAGGCGAAACAACGCCGGAATCATATGTACGTGCCTGTGCGAGTCGAGATGGGATATGACTATTCCGTATTCGAGAGCGGCGTCGATCTGTTTCCGCCATTCCAGTTCGGCCTGCTCCAGCAAATCGCTCTCCCGCGTGAAAGACAGCCACAGCAATCGCGCGAATCCGTGAGCCAGCCGCCCGTCCGCTCCGACTAGCAAGGGCAGCGACGCTGGATCGGACAGAGGCGGCCCTTCGGTCAGCGTCAGATGCACGCCGATTCGCAGAGAGGGATTGTCCCGCGCGAATTTCAAGGCGTCCCCCGCGCGCGCCCCATTGGTCGCTAGACTGGCCGACGTGACGCAGCCGCGTTCGAAGGCCCGCTCGATCGCGCGGTTTATGTCGTCGGACATGCCGAAATCGTCAGCGTTGATTATTTTTTCCATCGCGTTCGCGTTTTCCGGGGAAAACGTCTGCGAAATACAACGGGCGTTTTTTGGTTTCCTGATGAATTTTACCTATATAAGTACCCACGATCGCCAATACGAACAAATTCATGGAGCCCATGAAGACCACTGTGGTCACGATAGTCGCGTAACCCGGCGTCGGTTGTTTCAGGACGAAATATTCGACGATGACGTAGAGCCCCAGGCCGCAGGCGAGTATCCCGAAAACGACCGATAGCCACAGTGAGAAATGCAGCGGCCTGACGGAGAATTGCAGGATGCCGGACAGGGCGAGATGAAGATATTTCCGAAAACCGTATTTCGATTCGCCGGCGTTGCGTCTGTCGGCTACGAAATCGAGCGTCGCCACGTTGTTCCTGTTCAGCGCGGCGACCATGCTGAGAGTGCCGCGAAACAGCGAGTCCCTCTCGTTGAATCCTTTCAGCCAATCGGCATACTTTCGGTCGAGCAGGCGAAAATCCGGCATAGACTGGGGAATCTCCACGTCCGAAAGAAAGTTCAGCACTCTGTAAAACACGCGGGAGCAGGCTCCGTGAAAATATGTCTCTTCCTTATTGTCGGTGCGCCGCGTCAGCACGATGTCATAACCGTCTTTCCACAGCCGGACCATGTTCGGAATCAATTCGGGAGGGTGCTGAAGATCGGCGTCCATGAACAGCACTCCGTCGGCGTCGGCATTGTCCAGCCCGGCCCGCATCGCTATTTCGTGCCCGACGTTGCGCGTCAGCCTCACGATTTTGACAGCCGGATCTTCCGTTTGCAGTTCACGGCACAGGAGAAAAGTGGAGTCGCTGGAGCCGTCGTCGACGAAGATAATTTCCGCGGAATCGAGACCGCTCTCCTCAACGGCACGCTTTACCCGGCGATAAAGCTCGCGGACGTTGTCCTCCTCGTTGTACGCCGATATGACGACGCTGAGATTATCGCGCATCGCGGGCCGGGTCGAGGGCTCCGTTGAAAGCGCTCGCTATTTTCATGCCCTCACCACTCCTGACGGTTTCCGGAGTTTTTGTCGGAGTTTTCGCGGGACAATCCTATTTCCTCCAGGAACAGGCGGCTCACTACCTTGATATACGTGCCCTTCATCCCGAGGCTCCTGCTCTCTATTATGCCGGCGCTGCCCAATTTACGGAGGGCGTTCACTATGACGCTTCTTGTCACGCCCATCCTGTCGGCGACCTTGCTGGTCACAACCACTCCGTCGAGAGCGCCCATCTCCCCAACGATATGCTTGACGGACTCGACTTCGGAGAACGAGAGGGCACGCATGGCCATCTGCACAACGAGCCGTTCGCGTCCGCGCTCCTCTATGTTGCGTCCCCGCTCGTTCAATATTTCAAGTCCCACCACGGTCGCGAGGTACTCGGCCAGAACCATGTCCTTCGTGCCGAACGGCTCTCCGAAACGCGCCAGTATCAACGTGCCTAGGCGCTCTCCCATGCCGTTTATCGGCACGAACAGCACATGTTTGTTGGAGTTGGTGCAAGGCTCGTCCATATACGCGCAAAGCCCGTTGTCGGTGTGGTTCAGCACCGATTCGCGCGACATGTTGAGCTTTTCCACATATTTTTCAGGCATACTGCCGCTCTTCAGGAGTTCCTTCATTATTTCGCAGTCGTACTGACTCGTCCAGGAATAGCCCAATATCCTGCCCTCGCGGTTTATCAGGTACACGTTGGCCGCCGATAGGTCGGTCAGCAGTTTCGCGAGACGCCGATAGTCGGGCATCCTGTTGTCTATCCTGTTTTGCAGCACCCGGCTCACCTGCCGCGTCTTTTCGAGCAGGTCGTTCATGTCGTCCTTCACGGTGACATCAGTCATTGAAGCGCCTCCTTCGCGAGGTTATTTTAAAGAAGGTACTTGCGGGCGTCGTCGTCCTCCGCAAGCGCGGCCAGGCGCGAACGGACGAAAGCGCCGTCCACGTTCACCACGGCGGGGGAGTTATCCTCGCCGGCAGTGAAGCTGACTTCCTCCAGCAGGTGTTCCATCATCGCGTGCAGACGGCGGGCGCCGATATTCTCCATGCGCGCGTTGATATCCGCCGCGAACCGGGCTATCTCCCCGACCGCGTCGTCCGAGAACACCAGTTCGACTCCGTCCGTATCGAGCATCGCGACATATTGCCTTATGAGGCTGTTCTCCGGTTCGGTGAGTATACGCACCAAATCGGCCTCCGAAAGGGCCTCGAGTTCGACCCTGATCGGCAGACGGCCCTGGAGTTCCGGCGCGAGGTCCGCCGGTTTGCTGTGGTGAAAGGCCCCGGCCGCTATGAAAAGGATATGGTCCGTCTCGACGGTGCCGTACTTCGTGTGTATCGTGGTTCCCTCGATTATCGGCAGGAGATCGCGCTGCACGCCTTCCCTGCTGACATCGGGGCCGGATTTCCCCGCCTGCCCTCCGGCGGCGATTTTGTCTATCTCGTCGATGAAGATGATTCCTTCCTCCTGCGCGCGTTCGAGCGCCTCGGCGCTTATCGCCTCCATGTCGAGCAGTTTCTCGGCTTCCTCGGCCTGAAAGAAAGCTCTCGCCTCGTCGACGCGCATCTTCCGCCGTCTCGTCTTTTTGGGCAGCATACCGCCTATCAGCTCTCCGATATTGATGCCCATCTCCTCCATGCCCGCGCCGATGAACCCCACGCCGACCTTGGCGTTTTCGGATACGTCGACCTCGATCTCGCGCGCTTCCAGTTTGCCGCTCCGCAGCATGTCCTTGATTTTTTCCCTTGTGTGGGACATCTCGTCCTCGGGCGGAGAGTCGTCGCCGCCGTTATTTTCGCGCTCGTCGTCGCTCAGGCCGAAAATTTTCATGACATCGGCCACGTTGGCGGCGCGCGTCTTTTTTCTGCGGGGGAGAAGCGCGTCCAGTATCCGCTCCTCGGAATTGGCCGCGGCGGCTTCCTGAACGCTTTCGAGTTTCCGCTTGCGGGACATCTGAATGGACGCCTCCACCAGATCCCTGACCATCGATTCGACGTCGCGCCCGACATAGCCCACTTCGGTGAATTTAGTGGCCTCTACCTTCACGAACGGGGCTTCGACGAGCTTTGCCAGCCTGCGGGCGATCTCCGTCTTTCCTACGCCGGTCGGCCCGACCATAAGGATGTTCTTGGGAGCCACTTCGGCCTTCATTTCGTCCGGGAGAGCGCGTCTGCGTAAGCGGCTGCGCAGGGCTATCGCCACCGAACGTTTTGCCTGTTCCTGTCCCACGACGTACCTGTCGAGATACGTGACCACGGTACGGGGCGTGAGGTTGGACCCCAATGCCAACTTTGCCGTCATTGCCTTATTTCCTCCAGAATTATCGAATTATTGGTGTATACGCATATCCTCGACGCTATCTCTATGGAGCGCCGCGCTATCTCGGACGCCGTGAGGGCGGTAGTTTCCATCATCGCCAACGCCGCCGCCTGCGCGAACCCGCCGCCGGAACCGATCGCCGCGATTCCGTTCTCCGGTTCCAGCATATCGCCCGAGCCGGAGAGCATGAACACCTCGGCCGCGTCGGCCACGATCATCATCGCCTCCAGGCGGCGAAGATACTTGTCGGAGCGCCAGTCCTTCATGAGCGCTCCGGCCGCGCGCAGCAGGTTGCCGTGATGTTCGTCGAGCTGCTTTTCAAAACGTTCGAGCAGGGTCATGGCGTCCGACGTGCTTCCGGCGAATCCCGCCAATACGTTGCCCCCGTTCTTGCCTCCGACGCGGCGCACCTTGCGGGCGGTCATCTTCACTATCTGGCTGCCCAGCGTAACCTGACCGTCGCCCGCCATAGCCACCTCGCTGTCCCTTTTCACGCAAACAATTGTGGTGCCTTCCATAACAGTCATTCTTCCTCCGTGCCTCCATACCCGGAACGCGGATGCGTTTCGAGGTAGCTTTTTTTCATATGTTCGACCGTGACCTTGAGATATTTCTGTGTGGTAGCGAGACTCTCGTGCCCCAGCAATTCCTGAATCACTCTCAGCGGAGCGCCGCGCTCCAGCATATGGGTCGCGAAACTGTGACGCATAGTGTGGGGAGAAACGCCGAACATGCCCAAAGCGCGCGACACGGAAACGACCATCCTGTGCACGGTGCGCTCCGCGAGACGCGGGGCGCCGGCCTTTTCCGGGTAGAATACCGGCGCGTCACCTTCGGTTTCATGCCCTTTCAGCGCCGCGTCCTGTTTCCACGCGGCCAGAAGTTCCCTGGCCGGTTTGCCGAAATAAGTCCGGCGTTCC